>NZ_JBJZON010000013.1:0-184605 GCF_047200735.1 Pseudonocardia oceanicola | reverse complement strand
ACAGCCCGTCTGATGTCGAGGCGCTCTGAAGTGCAGAGAGCGGGTTCAGCACTACTGACGGCGTTCGTGAGTGAACTAGTGCGGTGACCACAGCAGCGCGAGCATGGTACTTGGGGTGCTGGCTCACGATTCGACTGCCCGTTGCGGCTGCTCAGATGCCTCACTCAGGTCGCGACAAGCCAGTCGTGACGGCGACCGAGAAGCAGATGAGCGCCACAACGACTAGGACTAGAAGGTCGATTGGAAATTCGATGATCTGGTCGTACGTGGGCCCATAGGATCCCCAATAGGAGATCGGGAGAAGCGCAAGCAACGTCAGATGTAGCCAAAGGGACTGAAGAACGGAGTGAGCCTGGCTTCGATCCACAAGGCAGGTCGCGACAATCCACACGGCGACGACAATTGTCATTGCGGCTAAGTACATCGGAAATGGCCATGCGCTAGGCTCGATTGTTGTCGCGAGGAAGTACCCCGATCTCCAAGTCATCACCAGGAAAGCGGCGAGTAATGAGACATTGAAAGCAAGGAGTTGCACGCGCGTCCTGGATGGTTGCCGTGGCCAACCCAGTATCGCCTTAACAAGGAGACCGAATATCATGACGACAAAAAGCGTATTGTATGTCTGGAAGCCGGCCCAGTAGATCACCAACGCCGCCCCGACGAAGCTGATTGCCGACGGCCAGATCTCCCTAAGACGGCTCCTACCCTTATGTCCGAGCTTCAGTAGATGCTCGCCTTTTAGGATTACCGCCAAAGAAGTGCCCCCGGCGAGGAACGTCAGCACGCCCGCAGCACTGACAAAGGAAACCAAGCGATACCAGCCTGGCGCTGGCACAAGAAAGACGCAGCCGACTGCGACGGAAACGAGGATGGCGATAGTGGGTACTCCTCGTCGATCCACGAACCCCAGGGTTCGAGGGACTGCCCGATCTCTCGCCATCGCGAGCACGACTCGAGCGCTGTTTCCCGCGTAGATCCATCCTGCGCCCGCCGGCGACAGGACTGCATCTGTGAGCAGGACGACCGCGAGAGCGCCGAATCCTGCCATGCCTGCGGCGTTGAGCGCGTGGAAGAATGGCCCGGACGCCCAGGGGCTTTCCGCCAGCGCAGCCCAGTCGCCCGGAGCGACGCCTGCTGCTGCCCAGTCCAGGCTTCCTATAAAGGAAATCTGGAGGCATACGTAAAGAGCTGTCGGGATTGCGATCGAGGCGATCAGAGCCCATCGGGTATCGCGAGTTGGGTCTTCGAGTTCAGCGCCAAAGTCGAGCGCCTGACGAAAACCAACAAATGCAAATGCGATTCCGGAAACACTTATGGCGTTAAGGATCGCGGAGGGTCCAGCCGGCAGGAAGCCTCCGATCGAGAAGTTCGAGCTATTGAACACGAGGAAGAGTGCAATGAATGTGACTGTCGGAATTATGATCTTCCAGATCGTCACGTAATCCGTGACTCGTGAACTTAGCCTACCGCCTAGCATGTTGATAACCGCAAAGAGAATCATAATCGCTACAGCCAGAGTGACGCCACGAGGCCACGAAAGCAGCACGGTGCCGTCCACTTCCGAAAGTAGGCCGAGGCCAGGGAACTGGCTTCCCAGGTAGGTAAGGACAGCTACAGCCTCAAGGGGTGGGATGGAAACCGCGAAGAGCCACCCTGCCCAGGCCATCATCCAGCCAGTAATCGCTCCGTGCGTGATGTGAGGATACCGTGAAACTGCCCCATTCATGGGGAGAAGTCGCCCCAACTTAGCCCAAGGCAGTGCAATAACTGCGAATACTGCTCCTGCGACAAGCCATGACAGAATTGCTGAAGGTCGAGTAATACTGGCGGACGACAGCACAGCGAACAGCCAGGCGGACCCGATCTGCCCGCCCACGCTCAGCAAGATGACCTGCCGTCGACCGAGGTGACGATGCAACTCGCCACCAGTTGCGCTCAGCCGAATACGAACACCTGACATGTGATTCCCCCTCGCCTCATGTCGCTCGACGAGGGGCCGTTGTCAGGCAGGCGGACTGACTGTGCTAAATCTTGCGGCCGACCTAGTCGGGTAGCGAACTAGCAGCGTCGCATGAGCTGTATCGCTCTTACACTCGTATCGATGTGGCCGGTCGCCCTCGAACGATATGAAATCGCCTCGATTCAAAACCTCCATCGCGCCAACTGGGCCGACGCAGACCTCGCCGCTGTGAAGAATTAGATCCTCATGTACACCTGGAGCGTGGGCCTGTGACTCGAAGGTTCCATGGCGCATATGCATGTCGAAGACTTCGATGAGCGATGCACCATTACTTGATCTATGCATACATCGAAGGCGGAGTCCATCACTTCGTACCTCGGCTCCCTCGTGACTTCGGGTCACCGTTACGAGTGGCCGGTCACTCTCGATCAAGAGGTCGGTCAGGCTCACGTCGAGGTGGGTGGCCAACGCCATCAAGGTTTCAAGAGTCGGGTTGCCACGGCCTAGCTCGAGTTGTGCGAGCGTTGCTTTGGCGACGGAAGCCCGCTTAGAAAGCTCATTGATCGACAGCCCCTGTGCTTGGCGGATAGCTCGCAAACGGGCAGCCACCACCCGGAGGGAGCTGGCCATGTCCTCAGAGTATGAGGACGACTCCTGTGCTGGCAAGACGACCACCTAGATGTTGTAACGACCAGTCGGCGCCGAGGTTGTTACTTCCGGAGCATGATGGCTCAGAGTAGCTGCCATCTTCACGAATGGCGCAGCGACTAGACTTTCTGACGGATCTGACCGGCGGCGCGGCCCTGGCCAGGTGCTCCGTACGTGCGGGTTGCGCAGCTAGTGGTTCCGGTCGTTAGTTCGTCGGGGGTCTGAGGTCCTGCCAGGCGGTGGTGTCCGCGGCTACCGGGGTGAACTGTCCTGGCCGGTGGAGAGGCTCCTGATCTAGCAAGGAGACTGGGGCTGTGGGAGCACCTCGGAAGTTCGATGCGGAGACCCGTGCCCGCGCGGTCCGCCTCTACCAGGACCGTCTGCGTGATCAAGGCGAGTCGAAGCTGGCCGCGCGCCGACACGTCGGCGAGCTGCTCGACGTCAACCCGGCGACGATACGGAACTGGGTCGAAGCTGAGGAGCGCGAGCCCGGTTCCGGGTCCGGCTCGGCCGGAAACGACGATGATGCGGCGGTCGAGTTGCGGCGGTTGCGCGCGGAGAATGCTGAGCTGCGGCGGGCGAATGAGATTTTGAAGACTGCGTCGGCGTTTTTCGCGCAGGCGGAGCTGGACCGTCGCCTCAAGTAAGACTTCTGTTCGTTCACGAACATCGAAGCCGTTTCGGGGTCGAGCCGATCTGTGCCGTGTTGTCCGAGCACGGGGTGCAGGTCGCCCCGCAGACGTATTATCGCTGGCGGGCCCGCCCGGTGACCGATCGTCAGCTGGATGAAGCATATCTGGTGAACCGGGTCGTCGACATTTATCGGAAGAACAGGTGCGTGTACGGGGTGCGGAAGATGTGGCGTGCGGCGCGGCGGGAAGGGCTGCGGATCGGCCGTGACCAGATGGGTCGATTGGTGCGTGTCGCCGGGATCCAGGGCGTGCGCCGCGGGGTGCATCACACGACCACGACGACCCGGGACCAGCGCGCCGCCAGGCATCCTGACCTGGTCAAGCGGGCGTGGTCGGCGCCGACTCGACCGGATGCGCTGTGGGTCGCGGATTTCACGTATGTGTGGACTGCGTCCGGGTTCTGCTACGTGTCGTTCGTGACCGACGTCTACTCGCGGAGAATCCTCGGCTGGAAGGCGTCGATGAGCAAGACCGCCGATCTCGTCTCCGCGGCCTTGGCGCAGGCGTTGTCCACTCGGCAGCGAGCGATCAGCGAGTTCACCGCCGAGGGTCTTGTTCATCATTCCGATGCCGGGTCGCAATATACGTCGCTGGCGTTCACGGAACAACTCGCCGAGGCCGGGATCGCCGGCTCGATCGGCACCGTCGGCGACGCACTGGACAACGCGCTCATGGAGTCCACGATCGGGCTGTACAAGACCGAGCTCATCGTTCCGTACGCGCATTCCCGAAACTGGAGTGGTCTTCGTGAGGTGGAGCGGGGTTCACCGACTCCGGGTGCAGTCCGCGGGCGGTGGGCCGGTTGGCCTTGGTGACCTTGCGCAGCACCGGCCCCGCGGTGATCGCGGCCGCGTCCAGCCAGGCGCGGAGCGCGGTGACCGGGCAGCGCTGCGGGCGGTGCGCGCGCGGGAGCACGACGAGCTCGGCTACGGTGCCGGTCTGGTTGGTCTTCGACCGCGGTAGCTCGAGGACCAGCCCGCGGGGGTGCTCGGTGAGGTGCTCGACGGCCAGGGCGGCGAGCTCGCTGCGTCGCAGCGCGGCGAAGAACCCGACCAGCAGCAGCGCCCGGTCACGCAGCCCGGCTAAGGCGTCGTTTCAGAAGTGGAGGGCCCGGTCCTGTCCGTGACGGCGGGACTGACAGCATCGGCTGATGGTCGCGCCTCGTGTGTCTGCGAAGACGAAGATCTTCGAGTTGGAGATCGCCCTGGCCGAGGTGGCGCCGCCGGTCCGGCGTCGGGTGCAGGTGCCCGGTGAGATCGACTTGGCGGTGTTGCACGAGGTGGTGCAGTCGGTGATGGGCTGGACGAACTCGCATCTGCACGAGTTCGAGATCGCCGGGCGCCGCTACGGGATCCCGGACCCCGACTGGCCCAACCAGGATGTCAGCGACGAGTCCAGAGCCAAGCTGTTCCGACTGGTGAAGACCGGTGACCGGTTCGGCTACGTCTACGACTTCGGCGACAACTGGACCCATGAGATCGCCGTGGAGAACGTCGTCGCCGCGCAGCCGGGGGTGCGCTACCCCCGCTGCATCGCAGGTCAGGGTGCGTGTCCGCCCGAGGACGTCGGCGGGATCTGGGGGTACGAGGACTTCCAGGCGGTACTCGCCGACCCTGCTCATCCTGACCACGCTGAGCGCCTGGAGTGGGCGGGAGGGCCGTTCGACCCGCACCGCTTCGACCCCGACGAGGCCGACCGGGCCCTGGAGTGGCTGGCCTGGCGACCGCTGGCCTCGACTTCGTAGACGGCACCGGGGCGAGCACCGGGGCCGATCCTCACGCCGGTCTCGGCCGCGGCCTGGCGAGGCGGCGGTGGCAGATCAGGGCACAGGCCAGCGACAACAGCGCAGTGATCGTGGACTCGGCGCGGTCGTAGCGCAGGGCGAGGCGGCGCGGCGGCACGGACCGCGGCGGCGCCGGCCTCCTCCTCGGTGGCGGCCGCGCGCTGCTCGGGGAGCGTGAGGGCCCCGAGAGCATCCGCGGCCGCGGCCAGCGCCGCGTCGCGCTTAGATTAGCCAGGGCACTCCGGGCGGCCTCGCCGACCTGCTCCCCCACCGTCGTCACCGCGTCAAGCAGCTCCTGCAGCGGGGTGCGGGCCGCGGCCAGCCGGTCGGCGAGGTCCTCGAGCACGGCCGGGGCGAGGGCGGGGGCGTCGGAGCGACTCGACGGCGACGAAGGCGGCCTCGGCGGCCTTGCAGGACAGGACGTTCGGGCCCAGGTCATGCCGTCTTGGCAGTACCGGGCCCGGTTCCCGCGCCCGGTCGTGGGTGGAATGGGCGCGCGGCAGCGCCGGAACGCGCACAACCGCCCTCCCCCGCTGGCCAGCGACCCCGGACGCCGCCACCGGAGTTGTCATAACGAAGAGTGTCGGTGAGTTAGGCGGCGATCGCCTGGGTCACCGGGTCGTTCGGGTGCAGGTGCAGGAACGGCCAGGACGTGCAGCGCGTCCAGGGCCTCGCGTTCCCGGACGGTGTGGCGCCCCCGCGGTCCCGGGGAGCGAGCGAGCATGCGGGTTCGGTCGGTGGTGGCTCGCCGGCGCCTACGCTCGGGACCTCGGTCGTCGAGAATCTGGCGAGCCGCAAGGCACGATGGCGCTACGGGCGCGCGGCTGGGGGGAGGGGGGAAGCGTTGGAACGCCGGTCCGAGGGTGGCCCTGCCCCCTGGTTGGTGGCGCGGTCCGGGTAGGAATGCCCCATGGACGGAGTTCACGCGCTCGCCGACAGCAGTAACGCCCCAGCGAGAGCGGTGCCGTCGTTCCTGGGGGCGCTGGGATGTCTCCGGTGGGGCGATGGCGGCGCACCGGATGGGAGTCGATGGCGTGCCGGTGGTGTGGCTCGCCGGCGGTGGGATGTTCGGTCTCTACTACTGGAACGTGCACGCGCTCGCCGCCGGGTTCACCACCAGCGTGCTCTACGACCGGCTCGGCACGGGCTGGAGCGACGTCGTGGACCTGCCGCGGCCTGGTAGCCGGGTGACTGATGACCTGCGTGAGCTGCTCGAGGCGATCGGTCTGCCGGGCCCGTATGTGTTGGTCGGGCACTCCCTCGGGGGTCTGTACGCGCGGCTGTTCGCCAAACGCTTTCCGGACGACGTTGCGGGCTTGGTCCTGCTCGACCCCACCCATGAGGACATCGCCACGTTCCTGGCCCGGTAAGCGCGCTCGACGTCGATCGACGTGGATCGACGTGGATCGACGTCGACCGCTGTGGCTGTCGAGATTCTCGCCGTCCGTCAGCGGGGGGGGGCGTAGCCGGTGCAGCAGGGCACGCACGGGCCGGCAGGAGTTCGGGGCCTGGCCACCCTTGGCCCCGTTGAAGTACACCTGGACGATCACCCGTGGGGTCGCGGGAGAGCCGGCGGACTACTCCCCCGCCGTAGAAGCACGACGAACTCCGGCGAAGCGGCCGCGCCCGCCCCCCGAGCTGGTCAAGTCGAATCGCCGGTTGAGCAGGCACGCGGTGGTGGTCGCTGTCTCCGACCGAGGCGTCGACCATGACCGCACGCTAGCGGCGGCACCCGTCAGGACTGGACAAACTCCCTCTGATCCATTTCACTAATGTTGTAGTTATTTTGGGGTGAGGGTGTGGAGTTCCGGATCGACCGGCGGGCGGGGGTGCCCACCTACCTGCAGCTCGTCAACCAGGTCCGCCGCGCGCTGCGGCTGGGGACCCTGCAGGTCGGGGACCGGTTGCCGACCGCGAAGGCGGTCGTCGAGCAGACCGCGATCAACCCGAACACCGTGCTCAAGGCCTACCGCGAGCTCGAACGCGACGGGCTGGTCGAGGCCCGACCCGGCTCCGGCACGTTCGTGCTCCGCTCGCTGGCCCGCCCGCACGACGATCCGGCCCTGCGCACCGACCTGGAGGCGTGGATGCGACGCGCGGTGCAGGCCGGGCTGGACCGCGAGGACATCGACGCCCTCATCGTCGACGTCCGCGACTGCGCACTCGCCGACCGGCTCAAGGGGGAACATCGATGACAAGCGAGGCGCTGCGCGCCGACACGCTGGGCATGTGGTTCGGCGACCGGTGGGCGCTGCGCGACTGCACCTTCACTCTCCCGACCGCGGCGATCGCCGCCCTGGTCGGCCCGAACGGCGCCGGGAAGACGACCCTGTTCCGGCTCGCCGCCGGCCTGCTGCAGCCCACGACCGGCACGCTGACCGTGCAGGGCACCACGCCGTCCGGGGCGACCCCGCCCGGGGTCGCGTTCGTGGCCCAGCACGCCCCGCTCTACGCCCGGTTCCGGGTGGCCGAGATGCTGCGCGCCGCCGCCGCGCTCAATCCCACCCGGTTCGACACCGCCTACGCCCGCACCCTGCTCGACGCCGCGGAGATCTCCCAGGCCGCCCGGATCCGCGCGCTCAGCCCGGGGCAGCGCACCCGCGTCGCGCTCGCTCTGGCCCTCGCGCGTCGTCCGCGCCTGCTGCTGCTCGACGAACCCCTCGCCGACCTCGATCCGCTGGCCCGCAAGCAGACCCTGGGCGTGGTCCTCGCCGAGGCAGCCGAGAGCGGCGCCACCGTGCTGCTGTCCAGCCACGTCGTCGCCGACATCGAGGACGCCTGCGACCACCTCGTCCTACTCGGCCACGGGCACGCACCGCTCGCCGGGCCGATCCCCGACCTGCTCGACGAGCACCACCTCCTCACCGAACCAAGCGAGGCCACCCCGACCATCCCGGCCGGCGGCGTCGTCGTCCGGGACACAGTCAGCGGCCGGGAACTCACCCGACTGGTGCGCGGGGCCCCGCCGCCCGCCGGGCGGCGGCCCGGCCTGGAGGACCTCGTCCTGCCCTACCTGCAGACCACCCCCGGGAGCCCCCGATGACCTGGCTGATCTGGCGCCGCCAACGCACCGCGCTGCTGGGGCTCGCCGCGCTCACCGCGGCCACGATCGTCGTGCTGGCCGTCGGCCGCCTCACCTACACCAGCGCCATCGCCCAGTCCGGGATCGCCGCGGACTGCCTCGCCGACCCGGCCTGCGCCACGCCCGCGCTGTTCGACATCAGCGCCCGCTACGCCCTGTTCTGGGGGCTCGGGCACAGCTTCCTCCTGGTGTTCCCGCTGAGCGTCGGGCTGCTCGCGGGCAGCGCGGTGTTCGGGCGCGACGTCGAGGACGGCACACACGTCTTCGCTCTGACCCAGGAGGCCTCGCACCGGCGCTGGTTCACCACCGGCCTGCTGCTGTGCGGGAGCGTCGCGCTCGCCGCGGCAGCCGTGGTCAGCGTCGTGGCCGGCTGGGCCTACGCCCCGTTCGAGGCGAGCGCCGGCGGCGCGCTGCTCGAGACCCCGGAGTTCGAGGAGTCCGGGATCGTTCCCCTCGGCTACACCGCGCTCGCCTTCGCCGTGGCCGCCACCGCCGGGCTGCTGTCGCGCAGCACCCTCGCCGGGATTGTCAGCACCATCGCGGTGTTCGCGGTCGTGCTGTTCAGCCTGGCCGTACTCGTGCGGCCGCACTATCTTCCGCCGCTCACCGCGACCTTCCCCCTCGACCAGTTCGGGACACCCGACGGCGCCTGGGGCCTCGACTACACCTACCTCGGCGCCCTCGGCGAGGAGGTGTCGCCCACCTGCCCGTCGAACTCCACAACCTGCACCGCGTCACAGTTCCTGCGCGCGACCTACCAACCCAGCGAGCGCTACTGGCCCTTCCAGCTCATCGAGTCCGCCATCCTCGCCGTCCTCACCGGCGCCACCCTCACCCTCGGCCGCACACGACTTCGCCACCTGGCCCACGCAGGCGCTCGCGAGCGGTAGCAGATCGGCCGGCTCGATGCCGGCCGGTCCTCACCGTGGACGCGCAGCCGATCGCGGAAGAGCATGTACTTGCCGACCTTGGCATGGTCGGACACCAGCTCACTTACCGCAACGGGCGAGAACCAGCGGAGGCGCTTCAAGCCGGCCGACCGTAGCGAGCGATGGTCTTGGCAGCTACTTCTCGTCGGAGGCCTCGAGGAGGTTCGTAGACCAGCCTTCGTGGCCTTCTCGTAGGCTACCCAGCGGCGCGACGCTTCTGCGCACCAAGGAACAGCGCAGCCCGGGTGTCGATGAAGTACCGCAGCCCTCGAGTGTTGCGGGCGGCCGGTTGGCTCGATGGTCTGGGCGTGTGACCCTACGGGCATATGCCATTCCCCTGCGGTACTGGCCTGGCCAAGCTCGTCGAGGCGAGCAGGAAAGCGGGCGGTCCTGACCAGAGTCCGGGACGCCCGAGGGGTTGAACGGCCAGCCCGCCCTCTATATGCGGTTCCTCGCGCGTCAAATTACTCGCTTACCGGGCCTCGCTGCTGGTGTAGGCATCGGCCTGGATGGTGTAGAGCTCGTTGTAGAGGCCGCCGCGGGCGAGGAGATCGCGGTGGGTGCCGTGCTCGACGACGCGCCCCTGGTCGAGGACGATGATCTGGTCGGCGGCGCGGATGTTGGCCAGGCGGTGTGTGACCAGCACCGTGATGCGGTCGGCTCCGGATGCGGAGGCGGACAACTCGCGCAGTGCGGTGAACACCTCGCGTTCGGCGCGGGCGTCCATGGCTGAGGTGGGCTCGTCGGCGATGACGACCGCGGCATCGCGGTAGAGGCCTCGGGCGACGCTGACCCGTTGCCACTGGCCACCGGACAGGTCGTGGCCCCCCTGGAAGGTCCGGGACAGCAGGGTGGACTCCCGCTGTGGGAGTTCGGCCAGCACTCGATCGGCGCCGGAGCGGCGGGTCGCGTCGGCGAAGGCGGCGCCGTCGGGGTCGGCACGGGCCAGCCGGCCGACGCGGACGTTGTTCTCCGCGGTTGCCGGCCAGCGGATCGGTTCCTGCATGACGACGCCGACCCGCTCGTGGACCTCCTCTGCTGCCGCGTCGGCGATGTCGACCCCGTCCCACCGGACGCTGCCCGTGGTGGGCCGGTAGAGGCCAGTGATCAGCTTGGCGAGGGTGGTCTTGCCCGATCCGTTCTCGCCCACCAGCGCGACCACCTCCCCGGCGCGCAGGGTGAGGCCGACATCGTGAACGGCGTCGCGGGCTTGGCCGGGGTAACGAAACGAGACACCGTCCAGGGTGATGGTCGTGGGCCCGCCACCGAGCGCGGCCGTCGCGGGCGGTCGATGGCGGGCTCTGATCGCCTCGAGACAGGCCCGGTAGATCTCGACGTGCGAAGCGGCGTGGAACAGCTGGCTGGTCGACAGCACCCCCGCCCGGATGGATGTAGTGGCCGCTTGCATGGTGAAAAACGCCGCACCGGCGACCGGCAGCGGCAGCCAGCCGGCGTAGAGCAACAGGCCAAGAACGACGAACGCGGTGGCGACACCGAGGCCTCCCAGCGCGCTGCCGACGGTGCGCAGCAGGTTCTGTGTCCTGCCGACTCGCACGGCGTCGGTGGCGAGATCGGCGTTGATCCGGCGGTGCTCGGCCAGCAGCATGTGTTGGGCGGTGAAGGCGCGGACCTCGGCCACATTCTGGCGTCTCGCGATCAGGCGGCCGGTCACGTCGCGCCGCATGATCATGGCGTTCATCCTGATCAGCGAGGCGATCTGGAGCTGTGCGCCGCGAAGCAGCGCCCACGCTTGCGGGACCGCGGCCAGCAGCACGACAGGTGCCAACACCGGCTGCAGCAGTCCGGCCGTGACGACCGCGGCAACCACGGTCATCACCGCCGAGATCAGGCCGCCTACCTGGGCGGCGCCGAGGCGGATCTGCATGAGCGCTATCTGGGTGGCCCGCTCGACCAGACCGGTGAACTCGGCGTCCTCGAACGCGACCGGCTCCACTTCGATCAGCCCGGAGTACAACTCGTCCTGGGCCCGCTGCTCCACCCGTGGTTCAAGCTCGGCGTGGACCGCGCCCACCGCGGCCTGCAACGCCCCCCGCCCGACCAGCGCGCCACCAACAACCAGCACCGACGGCAACGCGTCGAGCACACGCTCTGGCGTGGGGCCAGCGGCGAACAGCTGAGCGAACACGTCGGTCGTGGCCAGCAGACCGAACGCCGTCACAGCGGCCGACGCCACCTGGAGCACCCCCGCCAGCGCCGTCAACCTCGGCGACGCCCGCCAGCTCCAACCGACCAACGCCGCGACCGTGCGCGGCGCGGCCGCCGCGACCTTCCACGGCCCAGCACGAGCGATCTCGTCCTGACCCTCCGCCCAAAACGGCACCGCGAGATCGGCCGACCCGATGAACGGCACAGAGCGCGACGGTTCCCCCACCCAGCGCAGTCTCGCTCAAAGATCGAAGCACGTACAGCCAGTTTCGCCGTGGCCAGTTTCGCCGACGCTGCCGAATCTGCCTCTATTAGATCAAGGCGCCGCCTCCGGCGGCGCGGGCTGGCTACGCCGGCACCGCTCGGCTCGCTCGCTCCTGCCTCCGGCCCGGTCGCGGCCGGCAGCACCGGCTACCCGGCCCTCCCTCCGAGAGTCAGCGCTTGATCAGAGAGTCGACGACGATCAGCATCAGCTCATGGGACAGCCGGAACCAGCGGGCGACCCGACCGACGCGCTCCGAAGCATCTACCAGCGCTTCGCCACCGTCGAGGCCTCCCGCCGCTCACCGATCTACGCCGAGCTGGCCGAGCATGTCAGTCGAGACGATGCCACGTTGGCCCTTCTACGCAGGTTTCCGCCCGCCAAGCGACAGCCGAATCTCCTGTTCGCCGCGGTCCAGTACGTGGCTGGCCCATTGACCGGCATCGCTGCCTTCGCCGACGCCATGGCCGAATGCGCCACTGAGATCGTCGACGTAGTGCGGCGACGCTCCACGCAGACGAACATCCCGGCGCGCTGCGCGACGCTCCTACCCGCACTCGCGCAGCTGCCGCAGCCTCTCGCCCTCCTCGAAGTGGGCGCATCGGCTGGTCTATGTCTCTATCCGGACTGCTACGCCTACGACTACGACGGCACTCGCGTACCGGCTCGGATCAACGGTGGGCCGACGTTTCGCTGCAGTGTCAGGGGCGCGGTGCCAATCCCTCGCGAGCCCGTCGAGGTTGTCTGGCGAGCCGGTCTGGACCTCAACCCGTTGGACATCAACGACAGCGACGACCGCGCATGGCTCGAAGCCCTGGTCTGGCCCGGCGAGGAGAACAAGCTCGACCAGCTCCGCGCAGCCACCGAGATCGCGACCAAGAACCCGCCTATCCTCGCCACCGGAGACCTCGCCCAGGACCTCGCTCCCATCGCCAACCAGGCACCGGACAACGCGACTCTGGTGGTTTTCCACACCGCTGTCCTCGCCTACGTGCGAGAACCCGAACACCGCGAGCGCTTCGCCGACAATGTCCGCGCCCTTGGTGCTACCTGGCTTGCCAACGAAGTCCCCGAGCGGATTCCCGGCCTCAGCCCGGCCGCCCTCACCGATCACCCGGCGGGCGAGTTCCTCCTGTGCGAGAACGCGGCGCCGCTTGCACGAACGGACCCGCACGGCACAGCCATCAGCTGGGTCGCCTCGTAGGAGAGGCATCTCCGAGCGGGTGGCGGGTGTGGACGGAGGCCGGTCCGTGGCGTGTTCGCCTTTGAGCGTAGAGCGTTGATCTGGAGCGGCGCTGGGTCGCATCCTTCGGTGGTGACCTTCTCCGGCGAGACGGCCGACTTCTACGCGAGCTGTAGGCGCGGCTTCGGCTCCGAGGCCGTGGCACTAGCGATCCTTGGTCGCTAGGGGTTTGGAACTTGTCCAGCGTTTCAGGCGGCCGCCGACGGGAGCCGGGCCTCGGCGAAGCGGGCGTTGATGTGCTGGTCGATGGTGCGCAGCGCGGCCCGAAGGGGCGGCGGCGTTGGTGGTGCGCTGGCCATGAGTGGTCTGAGCAGGCGGTTGTGGACCTTGGTGTAGAAGATGGCGAAGGCGAGGCCGTCGTCGGTGAGCCGGTAGAGGTTGCGGCCCTTGACGCGGGTGATCAGGCCGTTGCGGCGCAGTCGGGTCAGGTCGTAGCTGGCCCGGGACATGGGGTAGGGCTGGCCGAGCAGTCCGGTCATCAAGGCGCGCAGGCTCTGGTTGGTGATGCCGGTGACGGCGAGCATGCAGACGCTGAGGGCGCCGGCCAGGGCTTGGACCCGAGGGTCTCCGAACCGTAGGGCCGGGGCCCGCCGCCCCTCCCGGGTGCGGGTGGGGTGCGCGATCCGCTCAAAGGTGTCCCGTCCCGGGTTTGATGGAGGCCATCAAGCCTGGAGGATGATCGACCGATGGTCGCCCCGAGGAAGTACCCCGACGAGCTGCGGGAGCGAGCGATCCGGCTCGTGTTGGACGCGAAGGCCGACCCGGCGTCCGGGAGCGGGAACGTCTACAAGCGCATCGGCGAGCAGTTGGGGATCAACCCGGAGACGTTGCGGGGCTGGGTGAAGCAGGTCGAGATCGACAACGGCACGAGGCCGGGCACGACCACCGACGACGCCGCGCGGTTGGCGGAGCTCGAACGTGAGGTTCGGGAGCTGCGGCGGGCGAACGCCATTCTGAAGTCGGCTTCGGCTTTCTTCGCGGCGGAGCTCGACCGCCCCAGCAGATAGTCCTCGACTACATCGAGGCGAACAAGACCGAGTTCGGGGTCGAGCCGATCTGCGCGGCATTGAAGGACGCCGGCGTGAAGATTGCCCCGAGTACTTTCCATGCGTCGAAGAAGCGGCCGCCGTCGGCGCGGGCGCTCACCGATGCCGAGAATCTGAAAGAGATCGAACGGGTGCACCGCGACAACTTCAGCGTCTACGGCAGCCGGAAGGTGTGGGCGCAGTTGCGCCGCGAAGGCGGGGTGAATGGTCGGCAGGTGGCACGCTGCACCGTGGAGCGGCTGATGCGCCGCCACGGGCTGCGTGGGGTGTCGCGGCTGCGGGTGCCGCGCACGACGGTCCGGGATCGGCGGCAGGACCTGCGGCCGGACCTGGTCGACCGCGACTTCACCGCGCCCGCCCGAACCGGCTGTGAGTTGCCGACATCACCTACATCCGCACATTCTCCGGCTGGGTGTACGCGGCGTTCGTCATGGACGTGTTCTCCCGCCGGATCGTGGGCTGGCAACTGTCGCGCAATCTCTACACCGACCTTGCCCTGGACGCACTGAACATGGGCATCTGGACACGACAGCGCACTGGCGCGGACCTCTCCGAATTGATACATCATTCGGACCGCGGCGTGCAATATGTTGCCGTGCGCTACGGCGAGCGCCTCGCCGAGGTCGACGCGGTCGCTTCTGTCGGGTCGGTCGGTGATTCCTACGATAACGCGATGGCGGAGGCGTTCAACTCGCTGTTCAAAGCCGAACTCGTGCGGAACCGAGGACCGTGGCGCGGGATTGAGGACCTCGAGCTGGCCGTCGCGGAGTACATCGACTGGTACAACCACCGCCGCCTGCACGGCGAGCTCGGCCTGATCCCACCCGTCGAGCACGAAGCTCTACACGCCAACACCGAGACCGCCCGGCAGCCCGCCGGAGCGTGAGAACCGAGCCTCTACGAAACCCGGGACTTGACAGCGCCGCAGGCGGCCGTCTTCGCGGTTCGCCGGGGGCGGGTTGTGTCGTGCTGGCGGTACTGGGTAACTTCGACGGCGGTTGAACATCAGCCCGTTTCGCGGTGGTTGCCGTACGCGCTGGTGTCCTGCCTGTGCTCCTGCTCCTCGTCGCCCCGTGATCGTGTTGTCGGTTGGCGCTCGGGAGGCCCCGGTGGTGGGTGTTGGAGTCATGCAGTGAGAGTCGGGTCGCTGGGGGACGGCTCGTTGTCTGTCGCTACACCGCGCGAGGATCTCTACGTCGTCGCCGTCCAGGGGGTGCTCGACCGCATCCTCAGCACCAGGCTGCTGCGGTTGGTAGACGCCCGGGTGCGGATCAGCTGTGTCCACAGGCGCGCGACCAAACACCTCGTGGTTGACCTGTGCAACGTTCCCGCCGTGGGCCGTGGCGGTCTCGAGCTCCTCGAACATGCCCGACACGCCACCGACGCCCACGGGTTGTCCCTACATCTGGTCGCCCCGGACCCGCAGCCGTGGCCGCTGTCGCGGCGTGCTCGCGAGCTCGTCTCCCGGGTCGGAGTCTTCTCCTCGGTCGATGAAGCGCTGCGGCTGCTGTGAGCACAGGGCGGGGCTGTTGAGCACCGGGGCGGCCAGGGGCACGGCGCCCGAAGAGAACAGGTCAGAGGGGACCAAGTCAGAGGGGACCAAGGCAGAGGGGATCAGGTCAGACGGGATCGGCGAGATCTCCCTGACGTTGTCGGGCGGCGCTGCGATCGCCCGCCCGAGTGGGCGCCTCGACGGGGTGAGCGATCTTGTGGATCTGCTCGTGCGGGGGGCCGGATCGGCGATCGTCGTGGTCGTGTTCGATCTTCACGACGTCACCGAGGTCACGCCCGAGGCGGCCGGGACGATGGCCGAGTTCGCACGTGTCGCCCGCCGCAGAGGCCTCCAGGTCAACGTGATCGGCAACGACGAACGAGTCCTCGGGCCGCTGCGCGACAACGCCCTGATCGCGGTGTGGAACACCGTCGGCCCCAGCGCGACGGCCGCGGCAGGTCCAGACACACATGAGTAGCCCTCTGCGCGTCGTGCCCGCGGCCGCAGCGGTCCCAGTCCCCAGCAGGGATAGCTCATCGACGGACAAGGCGACGAGGGGCCACTCCAGGGGGCTGCCGCGCCGGCTGCTGGCCGTCTTGGTGCTGTTCGCGGCCGCCGCTTGCGCGGGCCCGGAGCCCGCGCCGGTGGCGGTCCCGGTGTTCGTGCCCTCCCCAATCACCGGAGCCGAGGCCCTGTCAGGCCTGGCGCGTTCGGGATCCTGCGAGGCGGTGCTGCCGCCGGGCGAGGTCGAAGCGCTGCTCGCCCTGCCCATCGACTCAATCACGCTACGTGAGACGCGCTACCCGCCTGAACCCGAGATCGGGCGGGACGCACGCATCCGTTGCCAGTACAGCCGCGCGGGCAGCGCCGGTCAGGGTGGCGCCGGTCAGGGTGGCCTCCTGCAACTGTCGACGACCCTCGCCCGGTACCGCGACGCCGACGCCGCGACGCAGCAGTGGCGGCTCAACACCGACGCACAGCGCCGGGGCCGCCCGAGCCAGGACACGCAGCTGGGCACGGCTCCGGCGGTCTTCGTCGAGCATCCCGACGGGCAGGAGCTGATTGTGAACGGCGAGGGCGTGACCGTGACGATCACGGTGTTCGACACCACGGCCCAGGTGCCGGGACGGGGCCCCGGGAGGTGCTCACCGACTTCGCCCAGCGGGTCCTGGCCCGCCTCCCACCCCCACCGGTTCTCCCACCCTCACCTGTTCCGGGGCAGTGATATGAGCAGTGATATGAGCAGTGATGTGAGTAGCGAACCCGAGTGGCATGCCGACAAACAAGCCTTCCTCGACCAGCAGGGCGGACACGACGCCCTGGCGACGCACCCTAGCCCGGACAGCGAGCTGCGGCGCCGACGCGGGGAGTTCGGTCCGCTCGCCGCCCAGTTCGCCCACCTGGCGTCGCGCCTGTTCTCCGCCGGCACCGCAGCCGACGTGCTCGACACGATCCTGGATGCGGCCGCGGGCCTGTTCCCGGAGGCTGATCTGGTCAGCATCACCCTGCGCACCGGCGACTCCGGGTTGGAGACCCCCGCTGCCACGCACGAACTGGCCGCCAAGATCGACGCGCTGCAGCAGATCTATGCCGAAGGGCCCTGCATTGACGCGACCAGTATGGACGGGGCTGGCGTGGGCGGGGCAGCAGATGCCGGCGGGGCAAGCGTGGTCGCCGACCATGACCTGAGCGTGTCGAGCCGGTGGCCCCGCTTCGGGCCTGCGGCCGCCGCACTCGGCGTGCGCAGCGTGGTGAGCTTCGGGCTGCTGCCGGCCGCGCCGGTTCCTCGACTGGGCGCGCTCACCTTCTACGCCTACGAGCCGCATATCCTCACCGCCTTCGACCGCGACATCGGGCTGCTGCTGGCCGCCCACGCCGGAGCGGCCCTGGCCGCCGCGCGCTCGGTCGAGGCCGCCGACCTGCGAGTGGCCAACCTCGAACGCGCCCTGCTGAGCCGCGACGTCATCGGCCAGGCTAAAGGCATGCTCATGGCCCAACGCGGCATCACCGCCGCGGAGGCGTTCGACATCCTGCGCGCCACCTCGCAACGGCTCAACGTCAAGCTCAGTCAGATCGCCCAAGCGGTCGCCGACCGCCGGATCGAGCTCTAGACAAAATCCGATCTCCCTGCGCTACAGCAGTAAGTGCAGCTGTGGTATTGGTGGTTTGTGCGGCGCCGTGGCGCCTGGCCGTACCTGGTAGATCCGGGCGCAGATTCAGCGCCGTGCGCCGGTTCAGCGCACATTCCGTGGTACCGATCCGACGCCAAGGCAGTCGATCCGCAGGCGACGTGGAAGGAGGCAGCAGATCATGCAGGCCGCAGTCAACGACCGGATCATCGTCGAGTCCGCAACGCTGGGTCGGGCCACCCGCCTCGGCGAAGTCCTCGCCGTCCTCGGCGAGCACGGAGCCCCGCCCTACCGCGTCCGATGGGCCGACGGCACCGAATCGCTCTACTGCCCGGGCCCGGACGCCCGCGTCCGCACCACCGGCCAGCCAGTCACCCCCGAGGCAAACGCCGATGACTTCACGCGAGGCTGAGAAACGCACAGCAAGCACTCGGCTTGAGGCTAGGAAGCTAGGGCCGACGAAGTCGGCGTGATCGAGTCATGTTTGGAAGTCATGCGGCGAAGCCGGCCTGGCGGGTGAACTCATCGAGGGCTCGCTGGTAGTCGCGGGCGGCGGTGCGCAGGGCGCTGGGTGTGGGTGGGTCAGGGTCGGCGAGCTGGGCGAGGCCGGGCTGGAGCAGCCGGGTGTGGATGTCAGTGATCAGCTTGGCGTGGGCCAGTCCGGTGTCGCTGACCCGGTAGCGGTGGCTGCCGGGGACCCGCGCGATCAGGCCGTGGGCGCGGAGTCGGCGCAGGTCGTAGCTGACCTGCCCGGCCGATAGCCCGGTGGGGGCGAGGCCGAGCAGCTCGGCGAGCAGCCCACGCAGGTCGGGGTTGCGGAACCCGTTCGGGAGCAGCCGGAACACCAGCAGCGCTTGTAGCAGTGCCTGCGCGGTGATCACCCAGGCGCAACCCGGCGATGCGCTGCCCGTCGGCAGTGTGGATGGGCTGGTGGACGGCGGTGAAGGCTTCGGCGGCGCGGATCGGGTTGTGGCTGAGTCGTTGGGCGCCGAGCAGGCGCCGGTTGGCGGAGAGGCCGATCTCCCGCAGCGCGGGCAGATGGGTCAGCCGTTTACGGATGCCGAAGTCGCCGGGGTCGTTGATCGTGGTCTCGGTGCGCAGCGCCCGTCCTTCCTTGTGGTACTGCTTGATCATGGTGTGCTTGTAGTCGATGTGCAGGCTCGGGGTGACTCCTTCGGTGAGCACCCGGGTGCGGAACCGGCCGGGCGTGGGGCGGGGCCCGCGCCGCATCAGCTTCCGGTTGAAGATCAGCGACACCTGGTCGGGGCGGCCGGCGTCGAGGTTGTCCCGGATGACCTGCTCGAAGAACACCCGCCCACAGATGGGCCGGTCCAGTACCTGGGTCAGGGAGAACTCCGCCTGCAGGACCGAGCACTCGTAGCGGTAGCCCGCGGCCCGGTCGGCGTCGCTGAACGGGTTGGGCAGAAGGGCCAGCCACTTGTCCAGCAGCGCCTGGATCTGTGTCGGGCCCAGCCGAGCGCAGAGCGCCTGGAGCCGCTCGCCATCGCCCGGGTCATCCAGGGCCGCGAACCCGTTGTCCAACGCGGTGTAGCCGATCCCTTCCCGGGTGGCCTGCCGCTTGGCCCACTCATGGCCGTTGAGGCACAGCTTGGCGTTGTAGGGGAAGTAGGAGCAGAACTTGAGGAAGAACGGTCCGAAGTCGGCGTCGACGGCATAGACGTAGTACTGGTTGACCACTCCGGTGGAGGCCACGATCCATGGATAGGCCGCGCCCTCGGCGTTGCGGCGCTTCTCGGTCCGGAACAGCGTGGTCTTCTCCTGGGCGCGGCCGATGAACAGCACCCCCTCCTCGGCGGAGAACTCGGCCAGATGGGCGTGCATGACCTCGTCCTTGCGCTCGCCCTTGGCGAAGTCCACCCACGGCACTCGCTGCTCACGGGCGAAGCGGTGCAGCGCCGCGCTGAAGGCGTCGGTGATCTTGGCCAGTGGCGCGGTGGAGGCGATCGGCAGATCGAGCTGGTGGTGGACGTAGGCGACCAGCCCGGCCGGGTACTGCAGGCCCGGCACGTAGACGTTGAGGTACATCCGGTCGATGCATTCGATCTCGAACAGCACGTGATCAGCGAGGACATCGGCGACACTGCGCGGTAGCGTCATGGCCGGCTCCGGTCGGACGGGCGGCCAGTAGGCCACCAACCGCCTCGACGCGGTTCATACACCGGACCGGCCCGCCGGTCACGGTCTCACCCCGCCCGACTGGAGCCCCGCCACCCCGCCCGGCCACGGCACGGCTCGTCGGGCTGGGGCGCAGCCCCGGTTAGATCTTGCCTCGCAGCTGCTGCAGCCAGTCCCGACGGGCCTGGCAGGTCACGATGGCTTCTCGTCGGCGCACAGGGAGGCCAGCGCCGTGGCGCGCGGCAGCAACGTGCGCGTCGAGGGCCCGGCCTCCCAGGTGCGCCAGCCCCCGCTGAGGAGGTCGAGCGCGCGAAGCTCTGCGGACATCCAGCCCAATGACGACTCGTGATCGTCGGCCGTAGCGGCCCGCCCGCCGACGCCCCACCCGACGCCCATCAGCGGACGACCCGACGGACCAGATCCTCACGTGCGAGCGGGCCGGATGCGGCGAGGACCGCCACCGCCGTCGTGGCCAGCAGCTCCTCGTAGCCGCCCGGCTCGAACCAGCGGCGCAACCGCCGGACGACCTCGACGTCGTCGCCGGCCGCCCGCGTAGGGCTCAGCACCCCGCGGGCGAGCCGGGCCAGCCCGACCTTGCGCAGGATGTCGTGCAGCACCGCCAGCGGAGGCAGGTCCTCCTCGATCGACGCCGGCCGGTCCAGCGGGTACGAGTCCGGCCGCTGCTCTTGCACCGCCCGCACGACCGAACGCGGCAGCCGTCCGCCCGGCGTCAGCTTCACCCCGCCCGCGAGCAGATCGAGGACGATCCCGCACGCTCTCCGGCACCTGGCCGACCGTCTGCCGGATCAGCAGGCTCGTCGCGTCCCGGTCGAAGACCGGGAGCTCACCCGCCCATTCCCGCAGGTGCTCGTGCTCTTCGTGCTGCGGGTCAGCGAGCACCTCGAGCAGGTGCTCATAGCCCGGCGCGCCGCCGCAGTCCTCCGGCGGGCAGGGACCCTCGCCCTCCACACAGCCCGGACCCTCGCCGCCGGTGCCGACGACCTCGACCTCGTGCTCCCAGCTGTCGCCGAAGTCGTAGAGGTACTCGAGCCGCGCCGGCAGTTCTCCGAGTAGGACTGTCGCCTCGTCGCGCGGCTGGAGGTCGTCGTCCCGGTTCGGATCCGGCACGCCGTACCGGACCCCGTCCGCCTCGAACATGTGCAGGTGGCTGTCGGTCCAGCCGAGCGCCACCTGGAGGAGCTGGTGCAGCTCGGCCAGCGTGACGGCGGCGGGCACGTCGATCACCCGGACGACCTCCGGTTCGACGTCCCGCATGGTGATCCGCAGCTGGGTGGTCTGCATGGCCGGCACGGTACCGACGCTTCGCGGCCCGGACCGCTCGGGGCCGGCGGTGACGTGGCCGTGGCAGATCTCGGCGGCGCAGGTGGGCGCCGCGGCGAGGATGTCGGCAACACCGACGAACAGCGTCAGCCGCTGCCAGCGACACCCCGGTAGACCCCAGCATGGCGGCATCTGCCCCGGCCGGCGGCCGGTACGTGATCAGAGTGCCGTCGGGCAGGATGAGAGTGTGGTGGCCTTTGATCGAGTGGACGGCGCGGCCGAGGTGTGGCCGGGTGAGGCCTACCCGTTGGGGGCGAGCTACGACGGTGCGGGAACGAACTTCGCGTTGTTCTCCGAGGCCGCTGAGCGGGTAGAGCTGTGCCTGTTCGACGACTCCGGCGTCGAGGACCGTGTGGAGCTGACCGAGGTCGACGGGTTCATCTGGCATGCCTATCTGTCCGGGGTGGGCCCGGGGCAGCGCTACGGGTATCGGGTTCACGGCCCGAACGATCCGGCGGCGGGGCTGCGGTGCAACTCGGCGAAGCTGCTGCTGGACCCGTACGCCAAGGCCTTGGACGGGCCGGTGGACTGGCACGAGTCGCTGTTCGGTTACCGGTTCGGTGATCCGGCCCGCCACAACGACGACGACTCGGCCGCCCGCCAGGCCCGCGCCGTCGTGATCAGCCCCTACTTCGACTGGGGCACCGACCGGCCCCCACGGATCCCCTACAGCGAGTCGGTGATCTACGAGGCGCACGTGCGCGGCATGACCGTGCGGCATCCGCAGGTCCCGGCCCGGCTGCGCGGCACCTACGCCGGGCTGGCCCATCCGGAGGTGGCCGAGCACCTGCAGCGGCTGGGCGTGACGGCGGTGGAGCTGATGCCGGTGCATCACTTCCTCGACGAGCACCACCTGATCACCCGGGGGCTGAGCAACTACTGGGGCTACAACACCATCGGGTTCTTCGCCCCGCACGCCCGCTACGCGGCCTGGGGTCGGCGCGGCGAGCAGGTGACCGAGTTCAAGGCCATGGTCAAGACGCTGCACGAGGCTGGAATCGAGGTCCTGCTCGACGTCGTCTACAACCACACGGCCGAGGGCAACCAGCTCGGCCCCACCCTCGCCTTCCGTGGCATCGACAACCCGGCCTACTATCGACTCGCCGAGGACCGCCGCTTCTACGTCGACTACACCGGCACCGGCAACACCCTCAACGTCCGCCATCCGCACACCCTGCAGATGATCATGGACTCGTTGCGGTACTGGGTGCTGGAGATGCACGTCGACGGGTTCCGCTTCGACCTGGCCACGGCCCTGGCCCGGGAGTTCTACGAGGTGGACCGGCTCGCGGCGTTCTTCGATCTGGTGCAGCAGGACCCGGTGGTCTCGCAGGTCAAGCTCATCGCGGAGCCCTGGGACGTGGGCCCGGGTGGCTACCAGGTGGGCAACTTCCCGCCGCTGTGGACCGAGTGGAACGGCCGCTACCGCGATGCCGTGCGCGACTTCTGGCGCAACCGGCCCGGCACGGTCGGTGAGTTCGCGTCCCGGCTGACCGGCTCGTCGGACCTGTATGAGTCCAGCGGCCGCCGCCCGTACTCCTCGATCAACTTCGTGACCGCGCACGACGGCTTCACTCTGCACGACCTGGTCAGCTACGAGCACAAACACAACGAGGCCAACGGCGAGGACAACCACGACGGCCACGACGACAACCGGTCCTGGAACTGCGGGGTCGAAGGCCCCACCGACCTCCCCGAGATCGTCGCGCTGCGCGAGCGACAGAAGCGCAACCTGCTGACCACGTTGTTCTTGTCCCAGGGGGTGCCGATGCTCTGCCATGGTGACGAGCTTGGCCGCACCCAGGGCGGCAACAACAACGCCTACTGCCAGGACAATGACATCTCCTGGATCGACTGGGAGCGCGCGGCGGGTTTCGCCGGGCTGACCGAGTTCACCGCGCGGCTGGCGCGGCTGCGCCGCGAACACCCGGTGTTCCGGCGCCGCCGGTTCTTCCAGGGTCGTCCGGTGCGCGGCACCGACCTCGAGGACATCGCCTGGCTGACCCCGTCGGGACAGCCCATGACCGACGCCGAATGGACCGACGGGCTCGCCCACGCCTTGGCGATCTTCTACAACGGAGAGGGCATCCCCGAGCCCGACCGCCGCGGCCGCAAGCTGCACGACGACTCCTTCCTGCTGCTGGTCAACCCCACCCCAGCGCCGGTCGCCTTCACCATCCCCGACCACCGCTACGGCACATCCTGGGCGGTGCACCTCGACACCGCGCACCCACAGCGCGGCCCTGAGCCGCGACCTCACCAGCCGCACCCGACCAGCACCCTCGCCGCGCCGGAACTGCTCGCCCGACGGGGCGCCGCCGCGCTCCCCCTGGCAGCACCCGGCGGGCCCCCCGAGATGGCGGACGAAGTGCCGGAGGGCCGAGAGCTCGTCGGAGCCGGCGAGGCCGTTGTCGTCGACGCGCACTCCCAGCGGCTGCTCATCCGGGTGACCGGCGGGACCGTCTGAACCCGGCGCCCACCTCGCGCCATACTGTCCTCCACCACCCCCGACGCCGAGGTTGCCGACGCCGGCCGGCCGAGCCTGCCGCGGGGAACTGCAGCCCGCCCGATTCACCCCGCCGAAGGCCACCGCGCACGGCTGGCACGCCCCTTCGCCGCCGATCACCCGGGCGTGGGTAGGTCCGTCAATGCCCGCGGAGCGGCCCGAACCCGCCAAAATATCTTCCACTCGCGGGATGAGAAAACTTGCGTCGATGGTTTAAAGTTGTGGCCGGCGGGACAGCACCCGCCCGCAGGCAGCACGGGAAGTTGCTGCAGGTCACTGGTGGAGGTGAACAGCGATGCTGATGCGTACTGATCCGTTCCGTGAGTTGGACCGGTGGGCCCAGCAGGTGTTCGGCCAGCAGGGCAACCACACGCGCCCGGTCGCGATGCCGATGGACGCCTACCGGGCCGGCGAGCAGTTCGTGGTGCAGTTCGACCTGCCCGGCGTTGAGCCCGCCTCGATCGACCTGTCGGTCGAGCGCAACGTGCTCACCGTCAAGGCCGAGCGGCACCAGGCCATCGAGGAGGGGGCCGAGTCGGTCGTGGCCGAGCGCCCCTACGGGGTGTACTCGCGGCAGTTGTTCCTGGGCGAGACCCTCGACACCGAGCACATCGAGGCGCACTACGACAGCGGTGTGCTCACGCTGAGGATCCCGATCGCAGCGCAGGCGAAGCCCCGCAAGATCGAGATCCAGGCCGGGGACGACCACCGGCAGCTCACCAGCTGAGCAGGCTGAACGGTCGCGGGGCTGGCGGGCGCGGCCCTGCCAGCCCCTACCGCGTCCTGAACGCGGAACTCGGACGCGTGTCTTGAACGAGGCTTTCTGACGGGTAGGGAGAGGAGGTGACCGGTTCATGGAGATCGGTCTTGTGCTGCTGCGCGCGGTGGTGGGGTTGCTCATGGCCGGACACGGGGCCCAGAAGTTGTTCGGCTGGTTCGACGGCCACGGCCTCGACGGAACCGCCGGGTTCCTCCAGTCGCTGGGCTGGCACCCCGCACGGAGGTTCGCCGTGCTGCTGGGGGCGTCTGAGCTGCTCGGCGGGCTCGCCCTGGCTCTCGGGTTCGCCACCCCGCTCGCAGCCGGTGTGGTGATCGCCGTGCTCGCCAACGCCGCATGGGTGGTGCACCGACAGCACGGGCTGTGGAACACCAACGGCGGCTACGAGTACCCACTGGCCCTCGCCGGCGCCGCACTTGCCCTGGCCTTCACCGGCCCGGGCATCTACAGCGTCGACACCGTCCTCGGGTGGCCGCTGGCCGGACCGGTGTGGGGGCTGATCGCGCTCGGCATCGGCCTGCTGGGATGGCTGGGCGGCGTCACCGCCAGGATCCTGCGCCCTGCCGGGCGACACTTCACACCGAACCGGCTGCGGGTCGCCTGATCAGCCCCTGAGCAGATCACGCCCTAAGCCGAGGCTCCGCGCCCGTCTCACCGGCGCCCGTCTCACCGCACCCTCGGTGAGACGGGCGCAGAGCCCTCCTACGAGCACGACAACCCCGGCCAACTTCTGGTACCCGGCTGATGGCGGAGTTGCCAGGACCACGAGGCGACATCGCGGATGAGGACGGCCGGCACTTCCGCTCGCCCTTCCGTCCGGTTCTCCAGCCCCTCCCCCGTCCGGCCTCGTTCCCGTCCAGCCTTGACCTCAGGGCGAGCTGGGTCGGTGGAACACCGTCGACGGGGGCCCGTATTCATCTGTGCCTCCCGCGATCTGGACTGGCTCGCGGTACGCAGCGGAAGGTCAGACCTGGCGGCTGCCAGCGCGTGTGTTCTGACGGCGCGCCGATTTGAAGTTCGGCACACTGCCGTGCGGCCTGATGGGCCGATCGGCAGGTGCCGACCGGGGCCTGCCCCCGCCCGGCGGAGGCCGACAGGCCGCGCGCAGTTGCCGAGCACGGTCATGCCCCTTCAGACCAGGTCCTTTCCGCGACGCAGCAGTGGCGAGCTGAGCTTGACAGAGCCGAGCGCGACCAGCGCCCATGGACACCTTCGATGACCTGCTCGACGCTGGACTCGCCCGGGTGTTCCGCCGGGCTGGCCCTGCACCTCATCGCCCTCGAGCTGCCTGAGGACCAGCGCGACCGGCTCGCCGCAATGGTCGACCACCTCGATGCCGCGGCGGCGAATCTTCGGTATGCAGCGTTCCATCAGGGTGGTCGTCATGTCCTGCCACTGCGCAAATCACGAGAGGCAGGCAAGGCCACGGCGTGTAGCTCTCACGTGGTGTCAGCCGAGCGCCGGTACTGGATGGGGCGACATGCCGGGCGATCGTCATGTCTGCGCGCTTCTCCGCGCACTTTGCGCTGCGAGCGGTGACGTCGTGAGCGGTCAGCGCCCGGCAGAGGGGTGAGGCGACCACCTTGCGGCTGCCGAGATGGCATTCGGTCTCGGATCCCGGCGTATCAAAAGCCATCCGAGATCGGCGGGGCGACGGCAGGCATTGCCCCCCGAGCGGGGCCGTCCCGAGGCGCCCCTGCCCGGCCGTCACTGGGCGGCCGCACCGCTTCACGGCGCCTGCTTGTCCCAGGACCTGCTTGGGTCCTGGGAGTTGAGCGAGATCGGGAACTTGCAGGCCCGGCCGGCCGCAGGTGCGGCACAGCCGGGCTCTGCCGGCTCGGCGACGGCGAGGCGGATCAGGCGAGGTCGAACCGGTCGAGTTCCATGACCTTGGTCCAGGCCTTGACGAAGTCGGCCACGAACCTCTCGCGGGCGTCCTGGCTGGCGTAGACCTCGGCGAGGGCGCGCAACTCGGAGTTGGAGCCAAAGATGAGGTCGACCGCGGTGGCGGTCCACTTCAGCTCGTCGGTGGCCGCGTCGCGGATCTCGTAGACGTTCTCCTCGGCCGGCGACGCCTTCCACCGGGTACCGGGCGCGAGCAGGTTGGTGAAAAAGTCGTTGGTGAGCACACCGGGCCGGTCGGTGAGCAAACCGTGGCGGGTGCCGCCGTGGGTTGCTCCGAGGGCGCGCAGCCCGCCGACGAGCACGGTCATCTCGGGCGGGGTCAGGTCGAGCATGTAGGCGCGGTCGACGAGCAGCACCTCCGGCTGGAGCTTCTCGCCCGGGCGCAGGTAGTTGCGGAACCCGTCGGCGCGCGGCTCGAGCACCCTAAACGACTCCACGTCGGTCTGCTCCTGGGTGGCGTCCGTGCGGCCGGGGTGAAACGGCACGCTCACCTCGATGCCGGCGTCGCGGGCGGCCTTCTCGACGGCGGCCGAGCCGGCCAGCACGATCAGATCGCCGAGGGAGATCTTGGCCCCACCGCCGGAGTTGAACTCCCGCTGGATGGCTTCGAGCGTCTGCAGGACCGGCGCGAGCTGCTCGGGCTGGTTGACCTCCCAGCTGCGCTGTGGCTCCAGACGCAGCCGCGCCCCGTTGGCGCCGCCGCGCTTGTCGGTGGAGCGGAAGCTCGCCGCCGACGCCCAGGCAGTGGTGACCAGCTGGGCGGTCGTGAGACCGGATTCGAGGACCTTCGCCTTCAGGGCGGCGATGTCGGCCTCGCCCACGAGCTCGTGGGCGAGGGCCGGCACCGGGTCCTGCCACAGCTGGGGTTCGGGGACCCACGGACCCAGGAAGCGGCTGGTCGGGCCCATGTCGCGGTGCAGCAGCTTGTACCAGGCCTTGGCGAAGGCGAGCGCGAACTCGTCGGGGTCGTCCAGGAAGCGCCGTGAGATCTTCTCGTAGACCGGGTCGAAGCGCAGCGCCAGGTCCGTGGTGAGCATCGTCGGCTTGTGCTTCTTGTTCGGGTCGTACGGGTCCGGGATGATCTCCGGGGCGTCCTTGGCGACGTACTGCTTGGCGCCGCCGGGGCTGGTGGTCAGCTCCCACTCGTAGCCGAAGAGGATCTCGAAGAAGCGGTTGCTCCACTGGGTCGGCCGGTCGGTCCAGGTGACCTCCAGCCCGCTGGTGATGGTGTCGGGGCCCTTCCCGCTGCCGTGGGTGCTCAGCCAACCCAGGCCTTGGGCCTCCAGCGGGGCGGCCTCGGGTTCGGGGCCGACGTGGTCATCGGCGACACCGGCGCCGTGGGTCTTGCCGAAGGTGTGGCCACCGGCGATCAGCGCGACGGTCTCCTCGTCGTTCATCGCCATCCGGGAGAAGGTCTCCCGGATGAAGTGCGCGGCCGCCCGGAAGTCGGCGCTGCCGTGGGGCCCTTCGGGGTTGACGTAGATCAGGCCCATCTCGGTCGCGCCGAGCTCGGGCACCATCTCGGTGTCGGTGAGGTAGCGTTCGTCGCCGAGCCAGTCGTCCTCCGGGCCCCAGAAGATCTCCTCGGGCTCCCAGGTGTCCTCCCGGCCGAACCCGAAGCCGAAGGTCTTGAAGCCCATCGACTCCAGGGCCACGTTGCCGGCGAACACGAGCAGGTCGGCCCAGGAGATCTTCTGGCCGTACTTCTGCTTGACCGGCCACAGCAGCCGACGCGCCTTGTCGAGGTTGGCGTTGTCGGGCCAGCTGTTGAGCGGTGCGAACCGCTGGGCGCCGTCGCCGGCTCCGCCGCGACCGTCATGGATGCGGTAGGTGCCCGCGGCGTGCCAGCTCATCCTGATCATCAGGCCGCCGTAGTGGCCGAAGTCGGCGGGCCACCAGTCCTGCGGGGTGGTGAGCACCTCCTCGATGTCGCGCTTGAGCGCGTCGACATCGAGCTGGGCGAACTCCTTGGCGTAGTCGAAGCTCTCCCCCAGTGGGTTGCTCTTTGAGGAGTGGGCGCGCAGCACCGACAGGTCGAGCTGGTTGGGCCACCAGTCCCGGTTGGTGTGTGGCCGGCCCGACGCCTTCGGCGCCGGCGAGTCGATCGCCGGGTTCTCGCTCTCGCTGCCGTGGGAAGTCACCGAGTCGTGCGCGACCGGGCAGCCGGCCGCCGCCTTCTCGTCCACGGCCTGCGCGCTGGAGGGGACGTTGTTCTGGGTGTCACTCATCTATTTGGCCTTCCGAGCTTGCGATTCCTCCGGGGTGTGGGCGGTCGAGCAGCCGGGGCACACGCCCCAGTAGACGACCTCCGCCTCATCGATCACGAAGCCGTGGTCTTCGGAGGCGGTGAGACATGGGGCCCGTCCGATCGCGCAGTCGACGTCGGCGATCGCACCGCACGAGCGGCACACGACGTGCTGGTGGTTGTCGCCCACCCGGCACTCGTAGCGGGCGGTGGTGCCGGCGGGTTGGAAGCGGCGTACCAGACCGGTGTCGGTGAGCGCCCGCAGCACGTCGTAGACCGCCTGGCGCGACACCGTCGGCAGATCGGCCCGTACCAGCGAGACCACCGCTTCGGTGTCGATGTGGGGATGGTCGCGCAGCGCGGCAAGCACGGCCAACCGCGGTCGGGTCACTCGCAATGACACCGACCGAAGCTCCGCCTCGAAACCGGACGTCACGTCCACGAGCCTAGAACCCTTTCTGGATCGGATCAAATCCTTCAGTCGGTCGCGGGCGAGCGCAGCCACAGCCGGTCTGGAGCGCGTCGAGGTCCGGGTGAGTGCGCGGGTAACGACACCGGACGGCCTGCCGCCCGGTGAGGCCTTGGCGGCGCCTGACCGCAGGAGGACCGGGAGTCGCTCGGCATGAAGGGCAGACGCTGAGCGGCGCCGCGCCACGCGCCCGGCGGCCCCGGTGATACCCCCGGACGGCAGGGTGGCGACCCTCAGTGGATTTCAACGACCGGGTGATAGCGGACGGGACCAACACGCAGATCGGCTGGCGGTGGTGGGGTGTGCCGGCGAACTCGCACCGGGATCTCGTGGCCGCCGGCGAGGTGTGGATCGGGGCGAGGCTCGGGGCGGCGCTGGGGTTCGGCGGGCTGTTGGGCGTGCTCGGCGCGCCAGCGCCGGTAGGCGGTGATCACGGCGGTGCGCCGGTCGCGGTCGGGGTGCGGCGCGGCGGGGTGTCAGTCCCGCACGGTCCGTCGGTAGGCCGCGGTGATCTCCGCAGCGGTGGCGTCAGGGCCCAGCCCCAGTACGGTGTAGGCGTCGAGCGGGTCAGATCGTCCGGTGTTCATCGGAGTTGCGGGGTCAGGGCGTGACGGCGTGGGGTTCGGCCGGGCTGAGCTGGCTGATCGCGGAGTAGAAGTCACGGGCGGCGGTGGAGGCGGCATCGAGTGCCTGCCGCAGATCTGCCAGGTCACGGCTGGCACGGGTCAGCGGCGGGATGCCGGGTTGACCGTCGGCCTGGTACACCTGCTCGGCATGCGCGAGGTGGCCGCTGGTGTGTTCGGCCAGCAGTGCGGCCAGGTCGGTCAGCTCGCCGGTCAGTTGGATCAGCTGCCAGCCGGTGTTGCGCAGAAGCGCCAACGAAGCCGGCCGGGCCGGATCAGCGGCGCGCACGACACGCCGAATGTGACGGACCGCAGCGGACAACGCGGTCGCGATGGTGGCTGGTCCCCGGCTGCTGCTCATCGCTGGGTCCTTTCGCGCGATTCGTCCTCTCGTCATGTCTCTGCCGGCGTGGTGTCTCTGTCGGCTCGATGGGCCTGACCGTGCCGCGCGATCCCACCCGGGCGGTCGGGGACCGCCTGGGTGGGGCAGGCGGCGGGTTGGGTCGGCGGGGTCGGGCTCGGTCGGCGTTCTCAGGCGTTGATCTGCTGGGCCTCGTTCCCGCCGCTGATGGTGATCTTGCGAGGCTTGGCCTGCTCGACGATCGGGATCCGCAGTGTCAGCACACCGGCGTCGTAGTGTGCGGTGATGTTGTCCGGGTCGAGTGTTTCGCCCAGGAGCAGCTGCCGGGAGAACACCCCGCGGGGGCGTTCGGACACCTGCACCTCGGCGCCCTCGTCGTAGTCTGGGGTGCGTTCGGCCTTGACGGTGAGCACGTTGCGCTCTACGTCCAGCTCGATCGAGTCGGGCGCGACGCCGGGCAGGTCGAGCTGCACCACGTACTCGTCGCCGGAGCGGTAGGCGTCCATCGGCATCATTGTCGGCCGGGTTGCGGTGCCGTTGCCCCCGAGCAACTGCTGGGTCAGTCGGTCCAGCTCCCGGAACGGGTCGGTCCTCATCAGCATCGCACGCCTCCTTCTGCGTGGTTCCCACCAGCCGCCTCCGGCGGACCGTCGGCCGAAGGCGACTGAGCCGTCTCCGAGGGGCTCGAACACCCAGCTCAGAGTCCTTCCTGACGTTTCAGAGTCCTTCCTGACGTTCTTCCTGACATGGCGCAATCGCTCGTGACGAGTCCGCGATCCCGGCCCCGCCGCACCTACGGCGGCGGGGCCGGAACCGACGGACGCCGATCAGTGTCAGGCCTTGTTGTCAGGCCGTTGCCGATGCTCTGGACAACGCTCTCCAGTGCGGGCCACCGGCGACGCGTCACGAGACGCAGGGCCAAGGACCGCTGTCAGGTCTGTGCTGCCAGGGTCCGTGGGCGTGGATGAGATCTAGGTGCTCCGCACGGACAACGCCCACCAGACGGCACCGGGCTTCAGACGTATCTACCGTCGCATCACCTGTCTTCCGTGCTGCTTGCTCTCCTGATCGCAGAACAGGGCTGGGCATCGGAGGGGAACGTTGCCGACTCCCACCCCGCACCGCCGGCACCACCTGCGCCGAGCGGGCCGCCCCAGTTCGGGAGACGCGGGTTCGACGGAGGCCGCGACGCGGCCAGAAGGGCCCGGAGTCAGGTCGGGGCTGGAGGAAACGTCCTGGGGGTGAGCCCGCCGGGAGGCCTCGGGAGCTCCCGAAGTTCGCGGCCATGATCGCGTCGAACTCCGCGCGTACCCAGGCCTGGTCCGCGCAGACCAGCTCGACGAACTCGCTGGTCACCGACGCGTGGCTAGTGTTCGGCATCGTCGATTCACTCCCCGGCAACGTCAACTTTCGACACCAGGTCATGTACCGCATCTCGCGCCCTTATCTCTATCGTTTGATGGAGATTCTGTCAAGTGTCTCTTGAAGTTCTAGTAGGCCTGCTCTGGTCTCCGGTGGCCTCTCGATGTGGGCTCGCGCGGCAGCCAAGCGACCGCGACGTGGGACCGCGGTGACGCTGCGGAAGGGATGGGCACCGTTGCCGGCGTGACCGGGTTCAGCTCCAAGGATCGGTCGACTGCGCGCTCGCTGCATGCGGCGGATGGAAGAGCACTTCCCGGCGGGACCCTCAGGTGCGGGGAGCACCGCGCAGCGCCCCGGGCCGGGCGCCGGCCGAGCTCGGCAGGATCCTTCGCTGCAGTAGAACTGCGCCCAGTGTCCGAGGAGGCGCACACAGGAGGCGATGCAACCGGAGTCGCGGTGCGTGCAGAAATGCAGCACCTCAGGCGTGCCCGGGCGGTACTGCTCGAGACCTGGTCGAGACTGCTGCTGCTCGGAAGCGTCAGCTCGGTGCATGAGCCGCGCGCTCCAAGGCCTGCTGGCCTCCTCCCCAGCTTCGACGGGCCGGGAGCGACGACGAGCGCAACGGTGGCGGCGCGGTCGATCGCACATCGGGCAAGGTCCCCGGGCACTCAAGACGGACAGCGCTTCGGCGCTGATGCCTCGCAGTCTGTGCACGTCGATCACCATGATCGTGCTGGGAGGGGCAGCAGCGGGCGCGCACGCCGCGGCGAGCAGGTCCTGCCCCTCACCGATGCCGGCGGGACAGAACACGAAGACTGCAGGGCCGCTGACGCTCACCTGCGTCCTCTCCCCCGCGCTGGCCCAAGGAACGACACCGGCCCCCAGCTGTGCTCCCGGGGACGGCGCAGCCCCCGGGAACGGCGCAGCCCCAGGTACGGCGCAGCCCCCGGGAACGGCCGAAGGCACCCCCCGAGGACCGGCTTCGCGAGTGATCAGTGCGGCGGTCACAGCGTCTGTAGGGCGGCCGACAACGTCGGGAAGGTGATCACAGGGCCGACGTCGTCGCGTCCTCGGGGCGGTTAGGCGCGAACTGCACAACATCCACCGCCATGGCTGTCACCTTCCCCTCGCCGGGCGGCACCGCTCCCCTGAGCGACACGGTGCGCAACCGCGACTCTTGCTTCACTGCCTTGAACCACAGCTCCACATGCCGTGCGCCGCACACGAAGCCAAACTTGTGATCCCTAGTTGCGGAATACTGAAGTAAGGAGTGTATGTTATGGGTGTCGTCAGTGACGATCAGGTCCGGTGGGCACCGCACCGGCCTGGAGCTCAGGGAAGGAGTGCGCCTGCGATGCTGATGCGTGTCGATCCGTTCGGTGAGCTGGACCGGTTGGCCCGTCAGGCCTTCGGCGCTGCGTCCGGGACGTGGTCGCGTCCGGCGCCGCTGCCGATGGATGCCTACCGGCACGGTGACACCTACGTTCTGGAGTTCGATCTGCCCGGTGTGGCTACGGAAGCCGTCGAGCTGACCGTGGAGCGCAACGTGCTCACCGTCAAAGCCGAGCGTCGGCCCACCGCCGCCGACGAGGTGCAAATGCAGATCAGCGAGCGGCCGCTGGGCGTGTTCTCCCGGCAGGTGTTCCTCGGCGAGGGCCTTGACACCGAGCACATCCACGCCGACTACCACGACGGCGTGCTGACGCTGCGGATCCCGGTGGCCGAGAAGGCCAAACCCCGCACCATCGCGATCTCCACCGGCTCCGACCAACAGGCCATCGAGGCCTGATCTCCCCCGGGGGCTGTGCGGTGACCTCGGCCCGGTCCCTGGCGGGAAGCCGGTTGCGCAGACAACGCGGTCCGAGGGATCAGCTAGGGCCCGTGGCGGCTCGGTGTTGGACTGGTCGTGGGGGCGCATACGGGTGCGGGGACAGGTCGCGACGGGTCCCCGCACCCGTATCAACTCTTCAGCGCCTCCGGCTGGTCGGCCCGCTAAGCCGTTGGCAGTGGGTGGGCTGGTCCCCGTGCTGACGCTCGGCATGCGTCCGCTCGCCCGGATTCGGTCTGACACGGGTGGCACGTCGTCGGCGCGCTCCGCTGTATGCACGCTGATGGCCGAGATCAAGCCTCCCAGGGCCAATGCTGAGAGGGGGTGCCTGCGCCTGGATCTCCAGCTCCCGGGCATCCCTACTTCGCCCCTACTTCGCCCACGACGAGCAAGCTCGAGGGAGAGGAACATGACCGTGTCGCATGTGTGGCTTCAACTGCTCGACGGAAGCCTGGTCCGTGCCGATCAGATCACCGAGATCACCGTGCACCAGACCCCGGAGATCGCCGGCAAGCCCGCCCGCTGGCTGCTCGACGCGGTGGTGGCCACTCCGGTCGGCAGCGGCGACCCGGCCGGTTGGCGCAGCGGCCCGCTGCACCGCACCCTCGCTCAGATGGACACCGCCCCGCGCGAGGCGCCAGCCGTACTCGCTCGCCTGCTGGCCCAGCTCTACGCCGTGGACGCGGCCGGCATCGTCCGGGCCGACACCTCCGACCTCGGCACGGGCCCCCACCCAGGGCACACCATCGCCGCCGGGAACGTCCGCTTCGGATTCACCGCCTTCCCCGGAGTGGGCTCCACCCCGGGCTCGAGCGACCGAGGCATCGGCGGCCAGGACGACCCTGCCATCCAGCTGGAGCGCACCCCCGGCTCGGCGGACGGGACTGTAAAACGAGGAACGGCGTAACACCGATCAAGGAGTGTGGCCCCTGATGACCGAGTGAAGCCCTCGGCACGCCCGACCCCAGGTGCTTTCGTGTGACCCTCGAGCCGGCATGAAGCCCGTGATCTCAGAGGAGAAGAACGACGGTGCCGAGTGCGGCGAACACCACTGCAACGAGGATCAGCGTCGCGGACCTTGTCGACGAACAGCGGGTCCTTGGACAGCTTCCAGGTGTCGACCTTGTGGGGGCCAGCCCGAACGTCCGCCACACCCTGTCGGCGAACAAGACACCCAAGATCTGCGCGTGGGCGGCCCGGCACAAGGTCGACCTGTGCTTCATACGACAACCGCCTGCAGATGGCCGACGAGCTGCTCGAGCGCGCCGACCGCACCCCGCGGTGACAGTCCCCGTCCACCGCTTCCGGCTACGCCCTCTCCGATCCCGCCGAGATCGCGCGCTCGCACGACGCGCGGGAATCCCTCGGTGAGCTCGTGGCCGCAGCTCACCCCCGACCCGGCCCCGCGAGCAGCTGCCCCCACGATCTCAGCCCGTCGGCGGCGAGCCCGGCCGAACTGGTGGCTCGACGAGGTCCTCCCACGGGCGGTGCTGGTGCTTCTCGGGATGTTCCTCGCCCTGATCCTTCCGAACCCGGTCAATGTCTACGGCCCTGCCATCGGCGCTGGGACGGCCGCCGTCCTGACAAGCTCCTCGGTCGACCAGGAGTGCCAGTCGGCGCGGACACCCTGAGATCAACCACCACCCCGAGCGGCCGCACCGGCACGGCGTGTCGCCACACCAGCTTTCCGATGCCGGATGCGTCGAGAACAGGCGAGGTGCCGTGCGGGACGTAGTCGTGGCTGGCCCTTGCCGGAGCGCCGGGCAGCATCGGGAACACCGGCTGGGTGCGGTCCAGGGCCTAGATCTGGGTCTTCTCATCCACGCACAGCACCAGCGGGCGTTCGGGCGGGTCCAGGTAGAGCCCGAACACGTCGCGGACCTTGTCGACGAACAGCGGGTCCTTGGACAGCTTCCAGGTGCCGACCTTGTGGGGGGCCAGCCCGAACGTCCGCCACACCCGCGACACCGTGGACTGCGACATCCCCAGGTGGGCGGCGATCGAGCGGGTCGACCAGTGCGTCGCGTCCTTCGGGGCGGATTCCAGGGTCTCGGTGATCAGCCGTTCGACCTGCTCGTCGGTGACCGTGCGGCCGCCCCGCCGCGGCTCGTCGACCAACCCGCCCAAGCGGTGCTCGGCCAAGCGCGACCGCCAGGTCGTCACGGTCGGCCGCGACACCCCCAGTCGAGCGGCGATCTCGGTGTTCGACAAGCCCTCCGCCGCAGCCAGCACGATCTTGCTCCGTGCCGCCAGCCTCTGGCGACTGACCCCCCGCGGGCGGCCGGCGCTGGCCATCAGCGGGTACCGAGCCGGACGGGCCGGAGCGGCCACACCGGCAAGGTGGCGCGATGCTGCTGCATCAGTCGGGTTCCGGACGGGACACGCCGCAGGCATCGCGCGCGCTGCGGGACCAGACCCTGACGTCCCGCTTGTTGTGCTCTCTGCGATGGGCTCCGACGCGTTCACCGACGAGCTTCATACCCCTGAGATCAAGGCCGGGTCGTGGGAGTCAGCTCAAGCCAAGCACCGCTGCTTCGCTGATTTTGTGGCGTCCATGCCGCGGGCCGAGCTGCGCCGTGTCGACGACGCTGGACACTCCGGCCTCATCTGGGAGCGCTCTGATGTCGTCCTCGACGCGATCCGTCACGTCCTGGCAACAGGATCCGGACCGCACACTCGTGTATGAGGTGGGGCGCTCCCGCGAACTCCGTGGCCCGGGTCTACAGGCGGGTGGCCAGCACGACGTGGGTGCGCGAGGTGACGTGCAACGAGCCGCCGAGATCGTCGTCGATGACGCCCCTCAGGGCGTCCACGAGGCGGTTGAGCCGCCGCGGGCCGAGCGCGATGTGGTCGCTGAGTGTCGTCACCAGCCCGAGCCACTCGTCCGCAGAATAGATCCATGCGCCGTTGAGGGTGTGTGACCGGACCCGGGCGAAAGCGGGGTCTGCTACCACGGCGTCGTCGTCGTGGAGCCACGAGGGCGGGCGACCGTCGGAGCACGTCTCGGGTGCGTGGGCGCGGTAGACGGCGTCGAGCGCCGCGAGCGGCTCGTCGTCCAGGATTCGGTGGGTCAGGAACCGCGCGAGCGTCCCGCCGGGAGCGAGCACGGTCGCCGCTTTGCGAGCGCCTCGATGCGGGTCGATCCAGTGCCACGCGGCACCGCAGGTGACCAGGTCGAAACGGCGACCGGCGTCGTCCCACTGCTCGAAGGTCCCGATCTCGACCTCAACGCCGCGGGCACGGGCGACGGAGGCCATCTGGACATCGGGCTCCACCCCGAGAACGTCCAACCCACGCTGGAGCAGCGGTGCAGCCACGCGACCGGTTCCGCAGCCGACGTCGAGGACGCGCTCTGGACAGAGGGCGACGAGTTCGTCGAACAGCTCGACGGGGTAGAGGGGACGGTGTCGGTCGTAGGCCGATGCCGAGACCCCGAAGCCTTCCGCGAGGGCGCGATCGGCGTGCGACATGCCTGCTGCCATGACCCGACGCTAGGCCCTTCGAGGGGGATACTCCTCCCGTTTACCACGCCCGGGTCGAATCAGCTCTCGACCAGAGAACGCGATCCTGCACCACGTGCCCGCCCGCGGGGGGTCACGTCACCCTTGACCTCAAGCCGAGTGCAGGACTGACGATGGCGCTCATGGACTTCGACGTCGATGAGTTCCTGCAGGCGCCGTTGACGGCCCGTGTCGCCACCTCAGGCCCGACTGTGCGTCCCACCTGGTTCCTGTGGGAGGAGAGAGCTTTCTGGATCCTGACCGGCCCCTGGTCCCGGCTGGCCGCACATGTCGCGGCGGACGCCCGGGTGGCGCTCACCGTCGACGTCTGCGACGTGACCTCGGGCCTGGTCCGGCAGGTGGTCGCCCGCGGCCGCGGCGAAATCGTGCCCTTCGACGTCACTCGAGGACGCCGGAAACTCACCCGCTACCTCGGCCCCGACGAAAGCCTCTGGGACACACGGTTCCGCGACTACCTCAGCGCAGGCCCCGCCGGACGAGGCGCCGTCTGGCTTCGGATCCATCCCGAGCGGATGACGGCCACGGACTTGAGCTACCGAGTCCCCGCCGAGTAGGGCCGGACCGCCGAGGTGGGCGCGGTGGCACTGTGGTGGGCATGGGGGATGAGAAGGACTTTCGACGTGAACGGGTACGGCGACAGCGCTTGATGAGTGCACCTCCGAACGAGGTCCCGGTGTGGCTGCCGTGGCCGGCGGTACTGGCGCGGGGTGAGGATGTGGCCGTCCTGTTGGTCGGGCCCCGGCTCTACAGCACGTGCATGCAGCTCGACATCCATGTTCGTGGCCGCGGCGGCGCTGCCTTCGATCTACACATGGCGGCCTCCGGGCGACCGGACGCGAACGGAGACGCGCTGTGTCTGGGAGTCCCCGGAGTCGACGGGTTCGCCGCGACGAACCTGCGCCGCTCGCCGTCCGCGCAGCCGGAGGAGGTCCCCACGCCAACGCCCGGCGGCGGAGGGGGAGGCTTCGGGGCCGTCGCCTCGACCTATCTGCTGCGCCCGTCACCACCGGCGGGACCGGTCACCCTGCGGTGCGCGTGGCCCGTGCGCGGGCTCTGTCAGCAGGCTCGAGGAGACCGGCGTCGAGTTCGACGGCCGCCTGGCCGAACTCGCCGAACAAGCCGAGGTGCTCTGGCCGCTGGAGGACGAAACGCCCTGGTCCATGACGCCACCCGCACCCAACGTCCCACAGAGCGGCTGGTTCGCAGCACACGCGCCCGGCGGCTGAGGGCCGCTCCCACCTGAACCGGAGCGGCAGGCAGCTTCTCAGTCAGAGGTGGTAGGGGGCGAGTGTCTCGACCAGGGCCTCCTCCGTCGTCATCCGGCCCTCGGCGACGGCCTTGAAACGCCGCAGGCCTTCGGGCTCGGTTCAAGTCCGTCGGCGCGGACCGAGGCGAGTGCCTCCGCGACTGCTTCTCGCCGCAGAGAAGCATCGTCATCCGCACCGTCGCTCGCCATCTGCACAGCATCCTCTCCTTCTCCGCGACCAGCGAACGGGATCCGCACGCCAACTCGGCCGCAACCGGGCGGAGCCATACTCACCTCATGCCCGCGCTCACCGATCTCGACGAACTCCGGTCGCGCGCCGCCAGCGCTCTGGACCTCCGTCCCGTGAGGATCGTCGTCGACGACGACGCCGCCCGCGCACTGGAGGACTCGCTCGATCGCGCCGGACTGCTTCTGCTCGGCGAGCTTCACGGCGTCCGGCAGACACCGCAGCTCATCGCCGCTCTGATCGACCGACTCGACATCGGTGTCCTGGCGCTCGAGTGGCCGCAGCAGCTCACCCCAACCGTCGATGGTTACCGCCACACCGGGGTACTGCGCGATCACGACCTGCTCTGGCTGGGCGACGGTCGGCTCACGCCCGGTCATCTCGCTCTGCTGCGCGATCTCGCGCAGCGCGAACCGGCCATCGGCTGGCTGGCCTTCGACTCCTGGGGCGGGGCCCCGGCCCTCGAGGGCGCATCCCCGTGGACCGCTCGTGACCATGCCATGGCTCGCCGCATCCTCGACGGCGCACCGACCACCGGTCGCACCCTCGTCGTCGCCGGCAACGGCCACACGCCCACCGAACCGACCGCCAACGGCATCCCCGCCGGCGCCTGGCTCACGCAGACTCGCCCTGGGCTCCGCGCCATCAGGATCAACTACGGCGACGGCACCATCTACAACCTCGGCACCAGGCCGCTGTCCGGCCGCGGGCAGCCCACCGACGACTATCGGCTACGCCTCGACGACGACCGCCTTCTCCTCGACCATCCCAGTCCGGCTGAGGCCGACGTCCCCCACCGCTCGGACGTTCTCCCAGCCGACCACCCGGACACCCGACGCTGAGCCAGCGATGCGGCGGCATGCGTAGTGCTGGTGCGCGCTCGCCTCTCATAGGCGCCCGCGTCCCGCGGCAAGTCGTTCTCAGAGTCCGTTGTTGCGGCGCGCCCACCGAACCCCGAACACAAGGTGCACCTGCACAGAGCACGACGGCCGCGTCCGACCTCCAGCTCACCGCAAACTATCCATCTCCCGGGGAACCGAGCAGTGTCGGGCATCGGCGGATCCCGCGCTGTGGCTACTCGTCCCGCGGGCGGTACCGGACCCGTACCAGCCAGCCGACCCACGCGATGAGACCGACGAAGTACAGGACGAGGGGCAGCCAGATCGCTACTGGCGCGAGCGAGCCGTCGAGGCTGTTGGCCGCGAGCGTCATCCAGAGCGGAACGAGGGCGAGGAACGCGAGGGTCACGCCCGTCACCACTGCCACGTCGTCGGCCAGCATCCGGCGCACGGTCTGCACCCGCTGAGGCACCGTCCAGTAGCCACGGTTCGGGATGTTCATGGCACCCAGTGGTCCGTGTTGCGCCACGAGGATGGTCACCACAGCCAACGCGGCCATGCCCACCCCCAGCGCGATCCAGACCCCGATGACCTGGCCGGCCGTGCCGAACCTGTCTGCGTCTCCATCGGCGGCGAGGTGCGTCGGGACGGCGCCATCCGGCAGCCGGCCCGCAGCCCAGAACGTGACGAGCGCATAAACGACGCCGCCGGCCCCGACGACGATCCATGGTCGCAACGCGTCCCCCGATCCCGCCCCTGTCCGTATGAACCAGTATCCCGCGATGAGCCGGAGCCGCATTGGGTCCGAGCTCTGACTACTGCGACGGGCCGCAGGCCGGAGCAAGTAAGCCGAGCGGTGCGGGCGTGGCCGCGTCGCCGGAGTGGTGCTCTTGATCCCAAGAGTTCGGCGACGCTCGTCGTCGATCAGGCCAGCTCGAGGGGGTGGGCGCCCAAGGTGGCCGCAGCCCCGGTGGTCACCGCCGTCTCGGCGATCGTCGTGCCTGCGGCGACACCGTGCTCGGCCATCGCCTGGTTCATGATGTCCCGTTCACCGAGGAAGCACCCGTCATCCTGGTCGATGATCACCTCGGTGCGGCGCACCTCGTCCTCGTGCACGAACGCGACGCCTTGCCGTCCGGAGACGTTCCGTGCCCTCTCGACGACGAGGTCGGGAACGAGCTGCAGCGCCTCGCACAGCGTCGCTCGAAGCGGAGCGGGTACCCGCCCGGTCCGCAACGCGTCCCGGGCGTACTGCAGAGGCCCGCAGTACCCCGGCCGCGCGGGTGGGCTGTCCTCGTCGAGACGCGCGAGCAACAGCTGCGGGTCCCGCGGGAGCGCCTCCAGGAACTCGGCGTTCGGGCGCTGCCAACCGCCAGGGTGCGGCCGGGGTGAGCGTCCGCTGCCGGCGGCGAAGTAGTCCCCGAACGGCGCCTGCCAGCGACCGGTGGGCCACCGTGGGGTCACGTCGACGCCGTGCTCACGGGCACGTTCCACGCTGCCTGCGAGCCACCGCTCGGCCCCGGTGAAACGGCGCTCCCAGAGCCAGTCCTCCGCCGGATCGGTGGGAATCCACTCGGTGAGGATCTGTTCGACCATGGCCGTGTAAGGGCCACCCACCTCCGGCCCGAGACCGTGAAAGCCCGTCCACCAGGCCCGAGTCTGCACCCACAGGTAGCCGCCCGAGGGCACCGGCCGATCCCGGAAATCGCGCACTCCAGGGCTGGTCGAACTCACTCCGACGGCCGCCGCTCCTCGCGCCGCACCGTCGCGGTCCCGGCGACACCGGACCACCTCGACGCCCCGCCCGACACCGTCACGGTGCGGTTCCCCGCATCCTCCGGGGCGGTGGGCAGGTCGGGCCACACGTCAATGACCGTCGCGGCGAGCTCGCGGATAGGGCCGGAATCCAACTCTGTCCGAGTCTCGGTGATCTCGTGCTCGAGCCACTGCACGACCACGGTGAGCGGGCCCTCGGGCGGCAGCGGAGTCAGGTACAGCTCCACCATCCGATGGAACTGCCCCCACCGGCTACCGGCCCCCATCACCAGCAACGGCACCCGGGGATCCGGCGGCTGGCCGACACCGCGGCCGCCGCCGTCGAGGTAGGCCGCGCTACGACCGTCCGCGAAGACGACCCCGATGTGCAGACCCACCGGGCGAGGAGCTAATCGAGTCGGCGGCACACCGGAAAGGTCCCGCGGGACACGCATCAACGCCCGCACCGACAGGCTGACCCCCTCCGGCCAGCACTGCGCCGAGTCCAGCGAGACCACCGCCGAGCTGCTCCGACCCAGCCGCACATCCAGCGGGACGATCTTCGGGATCACCCAGTCCCACGGCGGCTGCCCACGAGCCCGGACCCCGGCCGGCCGGGCATACAACGTCGCCGGCTGCAGGCTCGCCTGCCCCGCCGCCAACGCCTCCTCGAAGAACGACATCACGCCCCCCTCGTTGCTTCCCCCGCCGCGAGGCTAGCCCAACTCCCCACGCTCGGCCCTGCGATTCGTCGCCAGCGCGCTCGCCCCCGGTGCGCGGACGTCGAGGTGTCCCGGTTCCGTTCTGCGGTCAGGAAAGTCGGCGTCGATCGTCAGAGTGCGGGCGGCGGAAGGTCTGCACCAAATGGCCCTCGGCGTCGAGGAACATCAACTTCCCCAAGGGACGGTCCACCTCCGCCGACGCTCGCGAGGTCAGGACCTCCGGAGTCGGACAGACCGCGCCCTCCGCTCCTTCGGGCCTGATCAGAGTCAGGAGCGCGCCGTCGTCGGTCAACCACCAGGGCCCGCTCCGGCCTTTGCAGTCGTAGCGGGCGTACCAGGTCCCGTACGCGTGAAAATCAAGCGACGGGCGCGCGGCCAGGTCGGTCGGCACATCGGGCACCTTCAGCGGGATTGCCACAGCACCACAAGTTCTCGCGCCTTCTGCTGGGCTGCGGCTGAGGGGTCGCCTACGACCGAGCAGGCCAGGATGGGTGCGAGAGCGATTGCCCAGGCGCAGGCGCGGTCGGGGTCGACGCCCGGGACGGATCGGCCGAGCTCGTCGGCACGCTCTCGGAGATCGACGTCGCGAGGCAGGGCAGGCCCGAGTACCCAATCGGCGAGATCGAGGTGCGGGTCGCCGACACACGCTCGGGGGTCGATGGCGACCGCGCCGTCCGTGACGCTGCGTAGCACGTTGCCCGGGTGCAGATCCCCGTGGACCAGGTGTGGCGCGCCCTCATAGCTCCGCGCCAGTGCGATCGCTCGCCCTTGCATCGCGTCGAGACCGATGCCGAGGACACCCGACGCCGCCGGGAGCCGATCCAGCCGGAAGCGAGTGAGCTGGATCAGGAACCGGACCCGATCCTCCACACCCACGGGGACGACGTCCGACAGCGTCCCGCTACCGCAGACCCGGCTCCGCCCCCGAGCGGTGCGCTCGACAGGATCCGGCCGGGCATCCGTTCTGCGTCTTTGCGCCCTGAGCGTGCCTCGTCAGGTGAGGTCCCACAGGAGCCGGTAGAAGAAGAGCCGCTCCGGGTCGGGTGCCACGCCGTAGGCGTCGAGCAGGCGGTGTTCGTGTCCAGGGCCGTAGTTCCAGACGGTGCTCCAGGTGGCCGCGGCCAGATCGGCCCAGCGGTCGGCGACACCGAGGCTGCCAAGGTCGACGTGGCCGCAGCAGCGGCCGTCGTCGTCGAGAAGCGTGTTGGGCACGCAGGCGTCGCCGTGGCACACGACGAGCCGGTCCGGCTCGGGAGGGTCGTCCAGGATCCGCAGGGCCTCGTCAAGGGTGAGCCCGAACCGGTGCGGGTCGGGGTTCTGGATGCGGGCGCGACGGGTGGCGACGTCCCAGCTGAACGGGCAGTCGGCCGCCGGGAGCGCATCGTGGAGGGCGCGCAGGCCGGCCCCTACCGCCTCGACCGCCCGCTCGGGCTCGGCCAGCCATCGGTTCTCGACGGCGTTCCGGCCGGGCAGCGGCGCGGTGACCAGCCAGGAACCGTTGGAGTCGCCTCCGTGCTCGAGCAGCGTCGGGACGGTGATGAACGGTGCGACCCAGGCCAGGCGCTCGGCTTCTGGAGTGAGGTCGACGCCGGGCGGGGCCCATTTGATGTAGCAGCGCCCGGGGATCTCGTAGGTGAGGCCACCGAGCATGTTTTGCCAGACCGGGCGCAACTCCGCGCCCGCTGCGAGCCAGGTGACGACCGCCGGCACCGGCACCTCGTCGCCCGGCGGGCCCGCGAGACCAGGAGGACGTCCACATCCACCTCCAGTCAACGACGGGCGAAGGCTTCCGCGACCCTCACAGACGGGTAGATCACGGACATGTCGCCGGCGTGCAGCCGGTAGTTGAAGCTCGCTCGCGGCTGGCGCGGCTCTGAGGGCAGCTCAGGACTCTCTGTCGAAACGCATCGAAGCGACCTGCGCCCATCGGTGATCACGTTCCTCAAATGGGTGTCGGAGTGGAAGGCCGCGTGCATCATGGCGCCGCCGACTCTCGCATCTCCGCCAAGTAGATGTCGATCGAACGAGGCTCCATAGCCTGGCACGACCGCAACAGCGTCAGACACTGGCGCAAAGGGCGAAGCAAGCGACGGGTTCCGCCCTGGCCCGCAACAGGATTCTCGGAACTCGCTCACTTTCGTGTTCGACCTGCTGGCCCTCGAAGGCGAGGGCCTACGCCCCCTGCCGTTCGCGGGGCGCCGTCGCCACCTGGAAGAGCTGCTCGAGCGCCGTCTCTCGGACGGCCTGGTGCTCATGCCCGACTCCACCGACCCGGTAGTGGCGCGACTATGGAAGCGCGAGCACACCGCGTCCGGGATCGAGGGCGTCTTCGCCAAGCGGATCGACCAGACCTACCGCGCTGGCGGGCGCTCGTGGCGCAAGATCAAGGCACGGATGACAGACGAGGCCGTCGTCGGGGGAGTGATCGGCTCGCTGGACGACCCCGACGCGCTCATCGTCGGCCGATACGGCGAGCACGGTCGGCTGCGAATCTCCGGCCGGACGACTCCACTCCGCAGGGACGCCCGAGCCTACCTCGGTGGGGTCCTCGTCGCGGCTGTGTGCACGTCGCGTTCTCGGATGGGCGCCGCGGGTACGAGGAAGGTCAGCACGATGCGCAGAGCCTGATTCCGCCTCGTGACGGGTGGGTGCGGGTCGCTGTCGCGGAGGCGGTGAACTCGGCGAGCAGGGCCGCCGCGGGGCCGGTGAGCGCCGGCAGCAGCTCCGCCGGCAGACCGCTGACCGCGCTCCAGTCGCGATCGACCTCGAAGGGCCGGCCCTGGCCGGGGTCCGTCAGATGCACCCGACGGTGGCCGCGGCGTGTCGTCGGTGGTCGCGTGCTGGCGGGCACGGGAGCACATGGTGGGACCGGATCGCTTGTGCGGGGCGAATCCCAGCATCCCGGCCTGTGTGGACAGCCGAAGGGCGAGATCGCCTGCGAAGGTCAGCTGGGTTTCCCGACCGGGCTGTGGGCGAACTCGCGATGGACCAGCAGACATCCGCGGCACAGCCGCTCGACGGTGTGCAGTGGGATCCGGGCACGTCGGCAGCGTCCACATCGTCCTGGTGGATAGCGGGCGCGGGCGTGGCGCCATGACGACATCCTCGGCAGCGACGCGTGGTGATGCCCCAGCCGTAGCAGTCCTCGCAGGAGCGCACCGGGTGGCGAGGCTGGGCAGGGGCTCTGCGTGGCTGGAGCAGCCCGCCGCGGTCGAGCAGCCGTGCTCCTGCTGCCTTGAGCGGTAGCGCGATCTGGTCGAGCATCTCTTCGGCGACGTGGGTCTCGCCGTCGGCGTCGCGGAGCGCCAAGGCCAGCCGCAACAGGCTCATCACCATGGAAGGCCAGGTCGGGCTCAGACCCGCGTTCGCAGCCGCTTCCTCGGCGAGGGCGGACAGCAGGATCTCCTCCTCGCAGCGGCGCCCCGCGATCCGGTGACGCCGAACGCGAGCGAGGACTTGCCGGAGCCGGACACTCCGGTGACCGCGACGACGGCGTCGCGGGGGAAGTCGACGTCGACCGACCGCAGGTTGTGGACCCGCGCTCCGCGGACCTCGATGAAGCCGCGGTCACCCACCGATGTAGGACATCTCGATCTTGGGTCCGCTCGCCGCTCCGCGGCTGCGCAGCTCCGAGTACCGGTCGTCGCGCTCGCGCCAACGTCGGCCGATCAGGGCGTCGAGCTCGGTGTCCGGGGCTCCGGCCTGCAACGGTGTCCGCAGGTCGGTGCCGGCCCCGGCGAACAGGCAGGTGTAGAGCTGCCCTCTTGCAGAGATGCGGGCGCGGGTGCAGTCCCCGCAGAAGGGCGCGGAGACCGACCGTATGAAGCCGATCTCGCCGCCACCGCCGCGGTATCGGTAGCGCTCGGCAACCTCGCCACGGTAGGCGGGGTCGACGGGCTCGATCCCGAAGCGGGCGTCGAGGGCGGCCACGATCTCAGTGGCGGGGACGACCCATCGAGCCGCCAGCCGTTGGTCGCGCCGACGTCCATGTATTCGATGAAGCGGACGGTGCACCCGGTGCCGCGGAAGTACCCGGCGAGGTCGAGCAGCCCCTGCAGACCGGGACCGTCGTTGATCTCGCGCCGCACCACCGTATTGATCTTCACCGGCCCGAGACCCGCAGCCTGCGCGGCGTCGATCCCGGCGAGGACGTCGGCCACGCCGAAACGGGAGTCGGTCATGGCGCGGAACACGTCGTCGTCGAGCGAGTCGAGGCTGACGGTGACCCGGTTCAGTCCGGCGGCGGCCAGGGCGGGCGCCAGGCGGGCGAGCAGGGAGCCGTTCGTGGTGAGTGCGATGTCGATCTGCTTGTCGGTGTCCGGTCGGCGCAGCTCCGCGAGCCGCGTGATCAGGGTGGGGAGGTCGCGGCGCAGCAGCGGTTCACCGCCGGTGAGCCGGATCTTCCGGACTCCGCCGTCGACGAAGAGGCCGGCGAGGCGGGTGATCTCGTCGACGGTGAGCAGGTCGGGCCGGGGCAGGAAGGCGTGGTCCGGACCGAACCGCTCGCGGGGCATGCAGTAGGTGCAGCGGAATTTGCAGCGATCGGTCACTGAGATCCGCAGGTCCTGCAATGCGCGTCCGCGCTGGTCGGTGGTGGTGGACAGCGGCACGGCGATCGTCATGGGAAGCTCCAGGGAACCCCGCCGCACCGGCCCGGGCGGGCGGGCCGGTGCGGCGGTGTGGTGGACGGGACTGCGAGCGGGCGTGCCCGTGCCCCGTCAGGACCCGGCCACCGGCCGCGCGACCAGCGGGTCCACGACCTTCGCGACGTCGACCAGGTTGTCGGAGTAGACCCCGGCGTTGCCGAGCTGGTTGTGCTTGTCGAGGGTGATGGTGTTGACGGTGCTGCCGGATGCCTTGTTCTGCCAGTGCCCGACGTTCGCCATGACCAGGCCCTTCATCACGATGTCGTCGACGACGGCAGGCCCGGCGAACGCGCCACGGTCGTTGAACACCCGCACGACATCGCCGGCGGCGATGCCGCGCTCGGCGGCGTCCTCGGGGTGGATCCAGACCCGCTGGTCGCCCTGGACGTCCTGCTTGTCCGCGGCGTTGGCGTACTGGCTGTTGAGGAAGGCGTGGGGCTTGGGCGAGACGATGTTGAGCGGGTACTTCGCGGCCAGCTCGGGATTCGACTCGGGCGACTCGAAGGGCGGGACGTAGTCGGGCAGCGGGTCGAGATAGCCGCCGGGCTGCATCTTGTCGTACATCGACCGCCACACCGGGACGACGAAATTGCCGCCCTCGGCGAGGCTGGACTTGAACTCGCACTTGCCCGACGGCGTCGGGAAGTTCCCTTCGGCGTGCGGGGCCCGCTCGTGGGGCAGGCCGACGTTGAGCCGGGCGTAGCCGGTCTCTTTGAGCGAGTCGTAGGTGATTCCCTGCAGTGCGGGGGCGTCCCAGTCGTGGAAGTCCCGCAGCATCTGCTCGTCGGTGCGGTCCCAGTAGTCGTCGGTGAAGCCCATCATCTTCGCCAGCCGGCGGAAGAGCTCCGAGTTCGGGACGCACTCCCCCGGCGGCTCGATCGCGGGCTGGTTGAGCGAGATGTAGAGGTGGCCCCAGGTGACCATGATGTCGAGCTGCTCGGCCTGCATCGTGGCGGGCAGGACGAGGTCGGCGAACTTCGCGGTGTCGTTGACGAAGTGGTCGCTGACGACGGTGAACAGGTCCTCGCGCAGCAGCCCGGCCATGGTCTTGGCCTGCGCGGGCCCTTGGGAGACGGGGTTGGAGTTGTAGACGAACAGCGACTTGAGCGGCGGGTCGAGCTCCATCTCCCCGGTGAGCGCCATGCCCAGGTCCAGCTCGTTGATCACCCGGGTGCCCTCGGGGATCCACTCGGGCATGCAGATCTTGTCGAACAGGGTCGGGAACTCCCAGATCGGCATCTCCATGGTGCCGCCGCCGACGTGCCGCCACGCCCCGACCAGCGCGGGCAGGCAGGTGATGGCGCGGATGGCCTGGCCGCCGCCGCGGCTGCGCTCGATCGCCACGCCTTGGCGGATCGCGGCCGGCTGGCTGGTCGCGTACTCGCGGGCGAGGGTCCGCACGTCGTCGGCGGGAATTCCGGTGATCTCCTCGACGCGCTCGGGCGGGTAGTTCGCCGCGCGCTCGGCGAGCTCGTCGAACCCGACGGTGTACTTCTCGACGTAGTCGGTGTCGGTCAGCCCCTGGGCGATGATCTCGTGGATCAGGCCCATCGCGAGCGCGCCGTCGGTGCCCGGGCGGATGGGGATGTGCCAGTCGGCCTGGCGGGCGGTGCGGGTCCGGACCGGGTCGATGACGACGATCTTGGCGCCGTTGTCCTTGCGCGCCTTGAGCAGGAACGGCCAGCCATGGAGGTTCGTGCTGGTCATGTTCATGCCCCACACGATGATGTACTTCGAGTGGGCCATGGACTCCACGTCGAGCCCGCCGGTGCCGCCGACGGTCATGTGCCAGGCCGTCGACGAGCCGGACTCGCAGTAGGTCTTCTCGGCGACGGTCGACCCGAGTCGGTTGAAGAAGGCATCGCCCGAGGTCAACCCGTTGATCACGCCCTGGTGACCGAGGTAGGCGTGCGGCATGATCGCCTGGCTGCCGTACTCGGCGATGATGTCGGTCCAGCGCTGCTTGATCTCGGCGAGCGCCTCGTCCCAGGTGATCCGGACGAAGTGGCCCGTACCCTTCGGGCCCACCCGCCGCAGCGGGTACAGCACCCGGTCGGACTGGTAGTGGTGCTCCGGGAAGTTCTTCAGCTTCACGCACAGGCCACCCTTGGTCATCGGGTGGTCCGGGTCGCCCTTGACGTCGACCAGCTTGCCGTCGGAGACGTGGAACAGCATCGCGCACGTGTCCGGGCAGTCGTGCGGGCACGCGCCTCGGACGATCTTGAGTTCGCGGCCGGTGGTGGTGCCGGCCTCAGGAGCGAGCGTCATCGGGATGAGCCTCCACAGGACTGGTCTGGGAAAGGGCGCCGGATTCGGATGGCGGTTCCCCTCAAGTCACGCAGTCAGGCATTTCCCCGGCATGACCGGAATGTAACCCCGTGTAAATCAAGGATCGGTATCTGCAGATGCAGATACAGTCGGATAGAGGAGCGGTTCAGCCACGTTTCCTGGCGATGAACGAGCAGCTCAGCTACTTGCCACAGGCCCGGCGGCTCCCTACGGTCCATATTTGCAGATGTCTCGGACAGGCGTCAAACGACTACGGTCGACCCAGTCCGATCCACTCGAAATGAAAGAGCGCGCAATGACGACACAGACCTCCGAGTACGCCCGTTCCGCGATCACCGCCGAGGACTGGGAGCCGTTCGTGGTCGGCGGCGAGGCCATCGGCGAGGTCCACTGGATCCGCACCGAGGGCGCCGAGGGAGCCACCCTGAACGTGGGCCTGTGGCGCTCGGAGCCGCAGAGCTTCCCGTACCCCTTCAACGCCGACGAGACCATCCACGCCCTCGAAGGCGAGCTCGTCATCGACCTGGTGGAGACCGGGGAGAAGGTCGTCCTGGCTCCGGGGGACGTCGCCTCCTTCGTCAAGGGCACCAAGTCCACCTGGACGGTCACCAGCCCGTTCAAGAAGCTCTTCGTCATCAGCGGCTGAGCGTCGCGCCCGCCCCGCCTTTGGCGCAGGCGGGCGCCGCCGTCCGACCTCCCTGTCCCCGAGCCGCGCCCCCGAAGGACCTCAGTGACCGCGACCCCCACACCACCGGGAGAGGAACCCACCGCCGAGGCAGGTTCCGTCGATCCCGACGGCTGTGCGCACGAGGCGCCCTCGTCCCCACACCCGCCCGCCCCCGCGACCGACACGGTGCGTGCCGATCCGGTCGCCGAGGCGTTCCGGTCCTGGCTGCGGACCTGCACGAGGGCGGGCTGGGCACCCGACGCGGTGGTGGAGACGGTGGAGGTGCGGCACTCCCGGGGCAGGGTGACCGCCGGACCGGTCACCGCCCGCTGGTCCGTCCCGGCCTACCGCGCGGCCGCGATGGACGGTGTCGCGGTGGCGGACGCCGCCCTCGTCGACACATATCCCCAGGTCCTCCCCCCGGAGGCGGTCGTCTGGGTGGACACCGGCGACCCGATGCCGGAGTCCGCGGACCGGGTCGTCGTCCGGGAGGTCGTGAACGCGCGACCGGACGGGACGGTGGAGATCCTGGCGGCGCCGGGCGGGTGGCACGTGCGTCCGGTCGGGGAGGACATGACCGCCGGGTCGGCGGTACTGCCCGGAGGCCACCGCATCCGCCCGGTCGACGTCGCCGCGCTCGCCGCGGCCGGGTACGTCAGCATCACCGTGCGGCGCAGGCCCCGGGTGGCGGTCGTGCCGACCGGTGACGAGATCCGCCCGCTCGGCAGCGCGCTGAGCCCCGGAGAGATCCTCGACACGAACTCCCTGATGCTCGAGGGGCTCCTCGCCGATGCGGGCTGCGAGGCCTGGACGCTCCCTGTGGTGCCCGACGCCCCGGACACCCTGGCCACCGCCGTCGCCGTCGCCGCCCACACCGCCGACCTCGTGCTGGTCATCGCCGGCTCCAGCGCGGGCCGCGACGACCACACCGACGCGGTGATCACCGGGCTCGGGCAGGTCGCCGTGCACGGCGTCGCGATGCGCCCCGGTCACCCCGTGGTCCTCGGCGTCCTCGGCGGGACCGCGCCTGAGCACGACCACCGGCGGCCGGTGGCCCCACCCGTCCCGGTCGTCGGCGTCCCCGGGTACCCGGCCTCCGCCGAGCGGGCGTTCGAGGGTTTCGTCGCTCCCCTGGTCCGGCGAATCCTGGGCGTGGACGCCGCCGACGCCCATCCGCTGGCGGCTCGGTTGGCGGTCCCCGTCGCCTCCAGCTCGGGGCTCGACGAGTACGTGCGGGTGCGGGTCGCCGCCGTGACCGACCCGACGACGGCGACCCTGCACCTGATCGCGGTCCCGTTGCCGCGCGGGGCGGGAGCGCTGTCGACCCTCACCAGGGCGGAGGCGATGCTGCGCGTCCCCGTCGGCGTCGACGGGCTCGCCGCGGGCACGTCGGTGCAGATCGTGCCCATCACCGGGGCGACCTTCGCCGCGGGGACCACGGTCGTCGTCGGGCGTTCGTCCGCTGCCGTCGACGCACTCGTCGACGCCCACCGCGTCGACGCGCCCGACTGCGTGCTACACCACAGCGACCTGAGCGACGAGGACGCGCTCGCCGCGCTCGCCGCGGGCCTGTGTCACACCGCCACGGCGGCGCTCCCGCTCGGACACGCCCACGCGGAGGCGGTGGACCGGTTGGCCGAGCGGCTCGGCGCGATCACCGTGCTGGAGATCGCCCGGGCCGGAGACCGGGTGGACGCGCTGATCGTGCCGGCCGCGGCGTTCGACAGCGCCCCGATCGTCGGGCTGCGGAGCACCCTGAGCTCGATGCCGTTCCGACGACGGCTGCGGGACCTGCCCGGACACTCGGGCCGGACCAGCGGCCGGGAGACCTGGCACGCCCCCTCTGTGAACCCGGTGAACGGAGCCCCGTCATGTGCTACACGGTGAAGTCGATCGACGACGTGCGCAGCCTCGTCGTCGCCACCCGCGGCCTGTCCGGGCTCTCGGACGTCCCGTCGTTGATCGCCAAGGCCTGCCGCCGGATGTTCGACCTGGTCGGCGCCGACATGGTGGCCGTGGCGCTCTACGACGGCGCCGACACCCTCGTCGTCGGGGCCTCGGAGGGGATCGCCGCCGAGCTGGGCGGGATCCGCCTGCCCCGCGGCGCCGGACTCGGCTGGCGGGCCCTGCAACGGTCCATGCCCGCCTCCACCGGCAACTGCGCCGCGGACGCCGAGCACCTCGACGACCTCGTCGAGGCGATCACCCCCGAGGACATCCGAGGCCTGGCCGCCGTCCCGCTCACCTTCAACGACAACTGGCTCGGCGTCCTCTATGCGGGAATGCGCGAGCGCCGCGTGTCACCGCGCACCACGCTGCTGATGAACGAGTTCGGTGCGTCCCTGGCCCCACTGCTGGTCACCGCGGTCCGCGCGGACCGCGCCGGGCAGATGGCGGTCGAGGAGGAGCGGCAGCGCATCGCGCAGCAGCTGCACGACACCGCGGGCCAACTCCTGTTCCAGATCTCCATGTCCGCCAAGGAGATCCAGCAGTGCGCAGGCGCTGACCCGGAGTCCGCCGTGGAGGCGGCCCGGTCGATCGAGACCGCGGCGGCCGAGGCCTCGTCGTATCTGCGCGAGGCGATGCACAGTCTCCTACCCGCCGACGATGCGCTCCCGGTCACCATGCGCCGCGACGTGGCCGTCTTCTCGACCAGGACCGGCATCACCACCGAGCTCGTCACCCTCGGCAGCCCCGTCCACGCAGGCCCCGAGGTCGAGGGTGTGCTGCTCTCGGCCCTGCGCGAGGGCCTGCACAACGTCGAGAAGCACGCGGGCGCCTGCGCCATCCTCGTGTCCCTGGCCTACCAGTCCCACCAGCTCTCCCTCGCGATCGAGGACGACGGCAAGGGCCTGCCCGTGGACTTCGACCTCAACCCCGTCCCCGGCCGCGAAGCCGGACTCGGCATCCCTGGGCTGCTCCAACGGGTGATCGGCGCGGGCGGTGTGCTACGCCTGAACGGCAACGACGACGGTGGCACCAGCCTGCGCGTCACCCTTCCCCTCGTGGACGGCGCATGACCACCGCCGCCGGAACCCGTCTGAGCACCGTCCTGATCGCCGACGACCATCCCTTGGTCGCGCACGGCATCGAGCGCGTCCTCACCACCGCAGGTGACGAGTTCACCGTGACCGCCGCCTGCCACTCCGGGCGCCAGACCCTCGTGGCCGCCGCGGAACGACAGCCGGATCTGATCCTGCTCGACGTACGCCTCGGCGACATGAACGGCGCCGAGGTCTGCCGCAGGCTGGGCGCCGAGGCGCCGAGGGCGAAGGTCATCATGATCACCGCGTTCGACGACACCGAGAACCTGCGCCGCTGCCTCGAGGCCGGGGCCGCCGGCGTGCTCCTCAAGGGCTCGCTCGATCTCGACCTCACCCAGGCCCTGCGGGACGTCCGCGACGGACGGATGGTCATCGACGCCGGCATCGCGAGGGCACTCGAGGCCGCAGGAGAGATCCTCGCGCCCGACGGCACGATGGTCCCGCAGCTGCGCCCCCGAGAGCTCGACGTGCTGCGGCTCATGGCCGCCGGGATGACCACGCGCGACATCGCCGCGGAGCTCGCGCTGAGCATCAACACCATCCGCACCTACACCCAAGCCCTGATGACCAAGCTCGGTGCGCACACGCGGGTGCAGGCGATCGTGTTCGCCCAGCAGCTCCAGATGATCTGAAGGACCACACCCGTCCACCCCGCCCACGAGGGCTGCGGGGTGACCCGGCATGCGAGAAGGAACGAGCCGTGCCCACTCCCCTCCGCCACGTCGCCGTCGTCGGCGCCGGTCCCTCCGGGATCTTCGCCGCCGCCGAGCTAGTGAAGCGCCCGGACCTCCACGTCGACGTCTTCGATCGCCTCCCGACCCCGTTCGGCCTGGTGCGCTACGGCGTCGCGCCCGACCACATCACGATCAAGAGGGTCGCGGCGGCGCTGACCAGGACCCTGACCCATCCCCGGGTGCGGTTCGTCGGCAACGTGACCGTCGGGACCGACGTCACCCTCGACCGGCTGCGCGGCGCCTACGACCGCGTGCTCGTCGCGACCGGTGCCCCGCACGCCCGCGAGCTCGGCATCCCCGGCGAAGACCTCCCCGGCGTGTACTCCGCCGCCGACCTGGTCTCCTGGTACAACGGCCACCCTCTCGGCGGCATCGGGTTCACCACCGACACCGACTCCGTAGCCGTCGTCGGCGCCGGCAACGTCTCACTCGACGTCGCCCGGGTCCTCCTCAAGGGCGGCGCCGGACTCGCCGAGACCGACGTGCCCGATCCGGTCCTCGCCGCACTCGATCGACGCCCAGTCCGCGACGTGCACATCATCGTCCGCCGCTCGGTCGCCGACGTGAAGTTCAGCCCACCCGAGCTCGCCGAGTTCGAGCGAATCGACGATCTCGACCTCGTTGTCGACCCGGAGCAGCTCTCGCTCGGGCCCGACGCGCTCGCCCGCTACGGCTCCGATCGCACCGTGGCCGCCCGGGTCGACACCTTCCGATCCTGGGCGGCGCGGCCCCACACCGGCGCCGGGCGCCGGTTGCACGTGCACTTCCTGCGCAGTCCGGTCGAGGTCCTCGGGACCGGGTCAGTGGAGGCCCTGCTTCTACAGGTCACGGCCGTCGGCCCGGCGGGGCGGGTGGCGACGAGCCGGAGCGAGACACTCCCGGTCGGGGCCGTCGTCCGCTCGGTCGGCTACCGGGCCGCTCCGCTCCCCGGTCTGCCGTTCGACGCCGACCAGGGCCTCGTGCCCCACGCCGAGGGCTACGTCGGCGACCGGACCCACGTCGTCGGGTGGGTCAAACGCGGACCCAGCGGGGTCATCGGCACCAACAAGGCGTGTGCGATCGACAGTGTTCGAGTCCTCCTCGCCGCCCTCGACGCCGATCCGGCCCGCATCGATGGCGCCGAACGCACCGCGCTACTCGCCGAGCTCGCCGAGGTCGAGGTGACCTGGCCCGGCTGGATCGCCATCGACGACGCCGAACAAGCCCGGGGCGCCGCCTCGGGCCGCGTCAGGACCAAGATCACCGACGTTGCCGAGATGGTCGCCATCGCCCGCAGCAGCTGCTGACCAGCCCACCACCGAACGGAGTCTCGTGCCCTACGTCATCACCGAAGCCTGCATCGACGTCATGGACCGCACCTGCGTCGACCAGTGCCCCGTCGACTGCATCCAGCAGGGCGAGCGCATGCTCTACATCGATCCCGACAACTGCATCGACTGCGGAGCCTGCGAACCGGTCTGCCCCCAGGGAGCAATTCACCTCGCCGACGCCCTACCCGGCCCCCTCCAGCCCTACGAGTCCATCAACGCGGAGTTCACCGCGGGGACCGCAGGCGGACCAGCCGGAACGGGTGGACGGACAACGCCGGTCGACCACCCCACCGTGGTACGCCGAGACGCCGCTGCGGCGGAATTTCGTGTCGGCCGTGGCGACCGAGCTGGGCATCAGCGACGACGCCTACCACGATGAGCTCTACTCCGGCCGCACCCGAACCGACGTGACGATTCCGGCCGGCAAGCTCGTCAAGATCCTGGGTCTCTTCTTCGGCTTGACCGCCGCGGTGTCGGTCCTGCTCGTGGGCGTGGTCGCACTCGTCGCTCTCTTCCTGTCGGGCCCGTACGGCGAGGACTTCTCCGGCCTCGCCAGATCCGCCGTCACGGCCGGGCTCGTACCGGCAGCGCTGCTTTCCGCCCTGATCGCTCTGACGAACAAGACGCTCCAGGTGGATCGGAGCACCGGCAAGCCGGATAGCGACGAGCAGTTCGAGGCGATCTTCAAGCGCCTGGTGGACAAGTCGAAGGCGAAGCGCCTAGTCGTGTTCGTCGACGAACTCGACAGGTGCGCCGCGGACGAGGTCGTCGCCACCCTCGACGCTATCCGCACTTTCCTCGGGGTGGACAGGTGCGTGTTCGTGATCGCGGCGGACCAGCGGGTCCTTGAAGAGAGCCTGACGCGGGCGGCTCGGCAGGAGACGCCGGTCGACGAGGTCAATCCGTACTACAGCACCGGCAGCGCCTACCTGGATAAGGTGTTCCAGTACCAGATCAGCCTCCCGCCGCTCATGTCCCAACGCATCACCGAGTTCGCCGCAGACCTGGTGCGGGCCCGGGCGGGCCTGTGGTCGGAGATCAACAGCGCCTATGTCGTCTCGGTGCTCATCCCGACCCACGTCGCCAGCCCTCGCCGTGTGAAGCACCTGTTGAACACCTTTGCCCTTACCTACCGGCTCGCCCAGGACCGGCACCGACGCGGGCTCCTGGTCGAGAACCCGATCTCGTCCGCCGCCTCGGTGGCGAAGCTGGTCTGCCTCCGCGTCGAGTTCCCACTTTTCGCCCGGGACCTGGAGATCGACGCACGGCTCCCTGAGATGGTCCTTCGGTTCCATGCGGCGAAGAACGCGGATCCGGACGAGTCATGGCCGGAGCCGGCCGTGGAGCGCGCCAAGGCCTCTGGGATCACCGGAGTCGCCCCCACCACGATGCTGACCGACGACGAGGACGAGCCCTCCGCAACCTCGTCGGAGCCGGCCGCTCAGAGCAATCGTCAGCTCATCGACTACCTGCGCCGGACCACGACGATTCCCGGCCCGAGCCGTGATCTCGTCTTCCTGCACAGCACCGGCACCGCTTTCGGGCTCGAGGGGCAGACCGCCCTCGCGGTGGAAGCAGCGGCCGAGAACGCAGACATCGACGCCGTCGTCGAGAGACTCGACCGTGCAGACCGGACGACGCGCGAAGGCATCGTGCGCCTGCTCGACCACCTGATCCGCACGAGCGTCGGTGTCGGCGCGACGAACGCTGCACGAGCCCTGCTCGGTGCCTTTCGGCACGACGACACGCTGCCGGTCACAGACATCGCCGACTCCACTAGCGCGATGATCGCGATCCTCGCCGAGGCCGAGCCGGGCATCATCGACGCGGATTCAATCACCCCCGCGTGGTCCCTGGCTGCCGCCGGCTCCGAGGCCGGGGCACTGGCGCTGCGACAGGTCGTCCTCGACAAGGCCGACAGCGACCCCGATCTCGATGCCTCCTTCATCCTTCCGGCACCGGAGCCTGCCCTTGCTGGCGACCCGAGCACGCTCGCCAGGCTCGTGACCCGCGAGCTCGTCCGGGAGAACGGCGCGGAGTCGATTCTCCTTCTGCAGGAACTCGACGACCTGACCTCGTCCCGGGTGATGGCAGTGGCTTCCGATGCTCTTGCCGACTCGTTGGCCGATGCGATCGACGCACACGAGGAGACCCGCAAGACGGTGGCGGCACCCGCTCCGACCGCGGGTAAGCCACGAGCCGCGCAGGCCACGACGGTCGAGGAAGCGTTCGATCCCGAGCAGATCATGCAGACCCTCGCGCGCTACGCCGGTGGGCGAGCGAACTCGGGTTCACCGCTCTCGCAGCAGATCGTTGGCACCTTGCTGCGCGCGGACCGCCGCTCGGCCCGAAACGCGGTCGACAGCATCCTCAATGGCCTGCCTCCCACCGACGAGAAGGCCTCTGTGGAAGCGTTCCTGCAGGCGACGAGCAAGCGGAGCCTCGATCAGTGGCCCCGATGGCTCGGAGCGATCAACCCGGACGCTGTCGATGCAGGCCATCGCCGGGCCGTCGTCACCCTCCTGTCGAGCCTGTGGAGGAACACGAGAGACCAGAACTCACGCCTTTCCACGATCGAGGCCGCGGTCCGCAGTTGCGCTGGCCTGGTTGACAGGCTCCCCAGCGGGTCGCGACCGGACCTCACGGCGGACGCGGTGGACGTCGTCGAGAAGCCCGTGACCGACGAGGCGTCCGCCCTCGAGCGCTCGCGGCTGCTCCGCAACTTCGAGCCCCTCGTTGACGCGAAGATCGTGAACATGGTGGCGGTCTACAACGCCGCACTCCCGACTCTGCTCCAGACCTTCGCCTCGGAGATCGACAGCGCCATCACCGTGGACAGCGGGCTCGGGCGGTACCTGTCACGGGACGCCGTCGACATTGTCCGGACGGCCTCGTCCAACGACGAGAACGCCTACCAGCTCGTGAAGGACATCCCCAACCGGGTCGCCGTGTGCACCTGGCTGCCCGAGCCCTTCAGGACCGAACTCCGGTTGAGGCTGGCGCAGGCGGCCGACCTGCCGCTTAGCGCCGATGAGACGCTCCCCGATGCAGACGACATGGTCGAGCTCCTCCAGGACCACGGATCCGCGGGAGCCGTGGCGGTCGACACGTGGCTCTCCTTGGTGCGACCCGACAGCTCCACCGTAACCGTCGTGCTCTCGGCTCTGCGCGAAGCCCGTGCACTCGACGAAACGACCGTTGCGACCATCACCGACCTGCGGCGGGGGTGGACCAAGGGCGCACGTCTCGACTTCCTACGCGCCCACATTGTGGACCCGAACGCCGGTCCGCTCAGTCCCGACGAGGTCGAGTGTCTCGGCCTCCGCGACGCGAGTCCGAGCGAGATCACCGAGCTCATCATCGAGCGCTTCGTCGGGTGCAGGAACAACACCCAACGCAAGGCCGTCGTCAGTCTCATAGGAGCCGCCGGCATCGCCGACGGACCCGCACGCAGGAGGTTGATCGAGACCGTCGTCATCCCCCTGTTGACACCATCCGTAGGCGAACCTCAAATCGGCATGACTGAGATTGGACTCGATGCCTAGCATCAGCTCGGCGCGCCCTTGCCCCACGGTGTTAAAAAACTCTGGGCGAGGCTGTTCGTCAGGCCGTCACCGGGAGCGATGCCCTCGAAAGCAAGGCTGTAAAGGTTCTGGGGCCGCTCGGATATCCGATCGAACGTTCTGACTGGTTCTTCCAGAGGAAATCGGTGAAGTACTCGGGCTGAAAACCTGGTGCACTTGCCCCGGCCGAACGGAGGCGGTCGGCGCAGGAGAGAATCCGCTTTCGGAACGGGGGGCCGATGGAGTCTGAGGAGTGGTTCACTCTCGAACGCGATGTGTATCGCGACGATCTCGTCGAGCGGTGCGAAAGGTTCTCGGATGCCGCTCGTGTCGGCGACTGGGCGACACTTCACCAGATCCTGGACGAGGAGGAGTTCGCCCACCTACCGTGAACATGCCACAGTTCGGCGGACGCAGCGGCTTCGCACCGCTGCACCAGGCCGCTTGGCACGGGGCGGGGCCCGAGGTCATCGGACGACTGCTGGAGCGAGGAGCATGGCGGACCCTGACCGACACCAGCGGCAGACGCCCCGTCGACATCGCCCGTGACCTCGGCCACGACGACCTGGTGCCGCTGCTGAGCCCACACGAGGAGCTGCCATCGAACGCGGCGGACATCACGACGTACCTCCACGCCATGATCACCGTGGTGGCACGTACCGACCGGACCCGATGAAGTGGCTCCCCCAGCTCGGGCCGCTCGTCGAGCTCGGGCCTGAGCGCTCGCTCTGGTTCAGCGTCCAGGGGATGTACGGGGGTTTCGATCTGCGATGGGACGGCGAAGCCGTGATCTCCCACAGCTGGTGCCGCGTCTTCGGTGGGTCGGGGACGCGGCACCGCGCTCATAAGGACGGTGTTGAGGTACTGGCCACCCGCACTGACTTGTAGTTACAAGAGCACGAAGGTCAAGAACTCGCGGCCGTTGCGCACGACTCTGAGCTCGCAGTTCAGGATGTCCTCGGCGAAGCCGATTCGCCGGTGGGCACCCCGGAGCACACGTTCCAGGTCGGACGCGGAATCAGGATCCGCGATCGTGGAGAAAGCGCTCAAGGTCTCGCTGCCACGACGGAGCTCGAACTTGAGGAGCTGCGCTGGAGCTTCTTGTGTTTCGGCGGCCGGGACGGCGGTCTGCTCGGCCACTATCGCAGCGGTGACGACCGGCTGTTGACTTTCGTCACCTTCCACAACGCCCCACTCCCTCAGCAACTTGAAGGCACGATGCACCGTGCTCACGGACAGCCCGCGCTCACGAGCGAGGACCTTCATGCCGGGGAGGTGACTGCCGGGCGGATAGAGCCCTGCGAGGACGTCGCGGCGGGCGACCGCGAGGTCCTCCCGCGGGGTTCTCGGGTCAGCCATCGCCCGCTCATCGGCAGTCGAAGACGCGGGTCGGGCGGGCAGTCGGGTCGACAGACCTGTCGCGGCGCGCTGGTCTGCCTCCGCCAGCCAGGCGGCATAGACCCTAAGGGTCGTCGTCCCTCCCCCGCTATGCCCAAGTCGGCCTGCGACGGTGCGGACGTCCACGCCCGCGGCGATGAGCTCCGTCGCCGAATAGTGACGCAAGGAGTGGAGGTGGGTGTCGATGCCAAGACGAGTGGCCATGCGGCTGTAGCGCTGGGAGACCGAGCCGGGGACGAGGGGCTCGCTGCTGTCGGGTGCCAGCGAGAAGACGAACGCGTCGGCCGGTAGGTCGATGCCGAGGAGCCGGGCTCGCTCGGCCGCCCGTTCGCGGTGTTCGGTGAGGGCGGCGACGGTCTCGGTGTCCAGGGTCACGCGGCGCTGCTGGTGCGTCTTCGTCGGCTTCTCGACGAGCTCGGTGCCGTACTGGGCGATGGCGCGGCGGTAGGTCAGCATGCCGGCGTCGAGGTCGACCTGGTTCCAGCGCAGCGCGCAGATCTCGCCGCGGCGGGCGCCCGTTGTCATCGTCAACCACACGAGAGCGCCCCAGTCCGGCTCGCGCCAGGCCTCGTCGAGGATCCGGGCGCACTCGGCGGTCGTGGGTGGCTGCGGATCGGGTTTGCCCGCCGCGGGCGGTGAGGCGAGGGAGACCGGGTTGAACGAGACCCACCTCCACCGCACGGCCTTCTCGAACGCACTGTGGAGCACGAAGTGGATGTGTCGCACCGTGGCCGGAGCGAGAGGCTTGCCGGCATGCGGACGGCACCGCTCGTCGCACTCGTGCTCGCGCGGGGTCCGGTGATCGACGAGCCCCTTGGTGCGGCAGTGGATCCTGCAGCGGCGGAGCTCGGCGTAGAGCGAGTCCAAGGCGTCCGGGTCGATCGCGCCCGCCTTGACCTTGCCCAGGAACGGGCGGACGTGCTTCTCCAGGTACTTCGTGTACATCTGCTGCGTCGATGGGCCGACATCGAGCACATCGAGGTAGCGGTCGAGCAGCTGGTTCAGGGTGGCGCTCGTGCGCGGGTTGCGTTGCTCGTCGACCTGGTTCGCGAGCCGGCGGAGCGCCTTGTCGGCTTCCGCCTCGGCCTTCGGGCCCGCGGGGATCGTCTCGCGCAGGTAGTGCCGCTTGCCGGAGACCGGGTCGGTCCCGGCGTAGACCATCACGCGGAGTGCGCCGCTGGGCAGCGTCTCGATGCCGCCACGGGACCGCTTGCGGCGTCCCCGTGGAGTGGTCATGGAGCGAGAGTAGAACCCACTTGCACCATGAATGACTCCACGCGACGGATCCGTCGATCATGACGAGAATGAACCCGCTGGTCAAGGCGGTGGGCGCGGTAGGGATCGAACCTACGACCGCTCGGGTGTAAACCGAGTGCTCTCCCGCTGAGCTACGCGCCCGGGATCGGGGCGGGCAACCGCCCCGAGTGCGGCCTACAGGGCCGCCAGGGCTTTCTTCCAGCCCTCCTGGTCGCGGGCCTCACCGGGCTGGTTGACCTCGGCGAAGCGGACCACACCGTCGGTGTCCACGAGGAAGGTGCCGCGGACGGCCATGCCGGCGCCCTCGTTGAACACGCCGTAGGCCTTGGCGACCTCGCCGTGCGGCCAGAAGTCCGACAGCAGCGGGAACGTGTAGTTCTCCGCCGTGGCCCAGGCCTTCAACGAGAAGGTGGGGTCGGTGGAGACCGCGAGGATCTGCACGTCGTCGTTCTGGAAGGACGAGAGGTCGTCCCGCACGGTGCAGAGCTCGCCGGTGCAGATGCCCGAGAAGGCGAACGGGTAGAAGACCACCAGGACGGCCTTGTCGCCCTGGAAGGACGAGAGGCTGACCTCCTGCTTGTCCTGGTCCTTCAGCGTGAAGTCGGGGGCCTTGGTGCCCACCTCGGGTGCCATGGTTCGTCGATCTCCTCGAGGGCGTGCGGGAGCCCGCCGGCGGGGGCCGGCGGGCGGGTCGCACCGAGCCTAGGCCACGGCGGCGTCGGACGGACACCACCGCCCGACCGCCGCGACGCAGGCCCCGGGCTCCCACCGGATCACCCACGCACCCGAGGCGCCCCTACCTCTTCTTGCCCGCCTTCGGGGACATCAGCCGGGCCCCGGCCCAGTCCTCGCCGACACTGACGTTCGATGTCTGCGCCAGGCCGGCGGTGGGCGCGGCCTCCGCGATCTCGCTGGGCTCGAGATGGCCGCTCCGCCCCGTCTTCGGGGTGAGCACCCAGATCATGCCGTTCTCGGCGATCATGCCCCGGGCGTCCACGAGGGTGTCGACGAGATCGCCGTCGCCCTCCCGGAACCACAGGAGCACGACGTCGATGACCTCCTGGGCGTCTTCGTCGAGCAACTCCTCGCCGATGACGTCCTCGACGGCCTCGCGGACCGCCTCGTCGACGTCGGTGTCATAACCCAGTTCCTGGACGACCATGCCCGGCTCGACGCCGAGCTTGCCCGCGATGTCGGACGACCGTCCGGCATCTTCCGCGGCGACCACGCGTGCACCTCTTTCCTCGAGTACGGCGGCACGCCGACGCGCCACCGAGAGTCGGTTCGGATGCGGAATCCGAACACGACCATGCGGCCCCGCGCAACCGCCGTTCCGTGATCACGCGACGAGGGGCACGATAGGGGGTACCGCTCGGGGCACCCGCCAGGCACGACCCCGGGGAACGCGACACACTGCACGAACACCTGTACGAGCCAACCAGGGAGACCCCTTGACCGGCCAGAGCACCACCGGCGGCGACAACCCGGGCCGCAACGGCACCGAGACGCGGCGCGTCCACGTCATCCGTGACGGCCTCGCGGCACACCTCCCGGACATCGACCCCGAGGAGACCGCCGAGTGGCTGGACTCGTTCGACGCCGCGCTGGACAACGCCGGCCAGCAGCGCGCCCGCTACCTGATGCTCCGGCTGCTCCAGCGCGCCCGTGAGCGCCACGTCGGGGTCCCGTCGCTGACCAGCACGGACTACGTCAACACCATCCCGACCGACCGCGAGCCGTGGTTCCCCGGCGACGAGGAGGTCGAGCGCTCCTTCCGCCGCTGGATCCGGTGGAACGCGGCGATGACGGTGCACCGTGCGCAGCGGCCGGGGATCGGCGTCGGCGGGCACATCTCGTCCTACGCGTCGTCGGCCACGCTCTACGAGGTCGGCTTCAACCACTTCTTCCGCGGCAAGGACCACCCCGGCGGCGGCGACCAGGTCTACATCCAGGGCCACGCCTCCCCCGGCGTCTACGCCCGGGCCTACCTCGAGGGCCGGCTCACCGAGGACCGCCTCGACGGCTTCCGCCAGGAGGTCAGCCACGGCGGCCCGGGCCACGGCCTGCCGAGCTACCCGCACCCGCGGCTGATGCCGGACTTCTGGGAGTTCCCCACGGTCTCGATGGGCATCGGCCCGATGAACGCGATCATGCAGGCGCGGTTCAACCGCTACCTGCACGACCGCGGCATCAAGGACACCAGCCACCAGCACGTCTGGGCCTTCCTCGGCGACGGCGAGATGGACGAGCCGGAGTCGCGCGGGCTCCTGCAGATCGCCTCGACCGACCAGCTGGACAACCTGACCTTCGTCGTCAACTGCAACCTGCAGCGGTTGGACGGTCCGGTGCGCGGCAACGGGAAGATCATCCAGGAGCTGGAGGCCTTCTTCCGCGGGGCCGGCTGGAACGTCATCAAGGTCATCTGGGGCCGGGAGTGGGACGCCCTGCTCCACGCGGACCGCGACGGCGCCCTGGTCAACCTGATGAACACCACGCCCGACGGCGACTACCAGACCTACAAGGCCAATGACGGCGCGTACGTCCGCGACCACTTCTTCGGCCGGGACCCGCGCACCAAGGCCATGGTCGATCCGCTGACGGACGACCAGATCTGGGGCCTCAAGCGCGGCGGCCACGACTACCGCAAGGTCCACGCCGCGTACAAGGCGGCGACCGAGCACCACGGCCAGCCGACGGTCATCCTGGCGAAGACGATCAAGGGCTACGGCCTGGGCTCGCACTTCGCCGGCCGCAACGCGACCCACCAGATGAAGAAGCTGTCCCTGGACGACCTCAAGCAGTTCCGGGACGAGCAGCGGATCCCGATCTCCGACGCCCAGCTCGAGCAGGACCCGTACCTGCCGCCGTACTACCACCCGGGCGAGGACGCGCCGGAGATCCGGTACATGCTGGAGCGGCGTCGCCTGTTGGGCGGGCCGCTGCCCTCGCGCCGCACCAGGTCGACGCCGCTCGTGCTGCCGGGCGACAAGGTCTACGAGGCCGTCCGCAAGGGCTCGGGCAAGCAGGAGGTCGCCACGACGATGGCGTTCGTCCGGCTGCTGCGCGAGCTCATCAAGGACAAGGAGATCGGCGGACGGTTCGTGCCGATCATCCCGGACGAGGCCCGCACCTTCGGCATGGACTCCATGTTCCCGACGCAGAAGATCTACAACCCGCACGGGCAGCAGTACACGTCCGTCGACGCGTCGCTCATGCTGGCCTACAAGGAGTCCGAGCAGGGCCAGCTGCTGCACGAGGGCATCAACGAGGCGGGCTCGGTGGGCTCGTTCACCGCCGCGGGCACCTCCTACGCCACGCACGGCGAGCCGATGATCCCGGTCTACGTCTTCTACTCGATGTTCGGGTTCCAGCGGACCGGGGACTCGATCTGGGCGGCGTCGGACCAGATGGCGCGCGGCTTCCTGATCGGCGCCACCGCGGGCCGCACCACGCTGACGGGCGAGGGCCTGCAGCACAACGACGGGCACTCGCTGCTGCTGGCGGCCAGCAACCCCGCGGTCGTGTCCTACGACCCGGCGTTCGGCTTCGAGATCGCCCACATCGTCCGGGACGGGCTGCGCCGCATGGTCGGCGACGACCCGGAGAACGTCATCTACTACCTGACGGTCTACAACGAGCCGTACCCGCAGCCGGCCGAGCCCGAGGGCCTCGACACCGAGGGCGTGCTCAAGGGCATCTACCGGTACCTGGGCTCGAACAACGAGGACGGGCCGCAGGTGCGCCTGCTGGCCTCCGGCGTCGCGCTGCCGTGGGCGATCCGGGCGCGGGACATCCTGGCCGAGCAGTGGGGCGTGGGCGCCGAGGTGTGGTCGGTGACGTCGTGGGGCGAGCTGCGGCGCGACGGCGTCGAGGCCGAGCACCACAACCTCGTCCACCCGGACGCCGAGCCGCGGGTGCCGTACGTGACCCGCGTGCTGGGCGGCACGGACACCCCGGTGATCGCGTCCACGGACTGGATGCGCGCGGTGCCGGACCAGATCCGCCAGTGGGTGCCGGCGCCGTTCGTCACCCTCGGCACGGACGGCTTCGGCCTGTCCGACACCCGGCCCGCCACGCGCCGCCACTTCGCGGTCGACGCCGAGTCCATCGTGGTCGGGGCGCTGCAGTCGCTCGCCGCGCGGGGGGAGGTCGAGAAGAACGCGCCGGCGGAGGCCGCCGCCGAGTACCGGATCGACGACCCGCAGGCCGCCGGCCCCCAGACGTCCGACTCCGGCGTCGCCTGATCGGGGGTGGGGACCGCCGGGCGGGTGCCCGGACGGTCCCCTCCCGACGATCAGGTGACCCTCGCCGTGTTTCGGTCCCGTTCCAGGCCGAATACACAGCTCACGACCCCTCGGCAAGCGACGCGAATCACGCTAGGCTCCGCCCGACGCCGAGCCTCCGCTGGTGGATCGGTGTCCCGACCAGGGCGCGGACAGTAGCGGCCGGCCGGCGTTTCCCGGGGCGAGAGCCTCGAGCACGTACGAGGAGAGCAAGAATGGCAGAGGGCACCGTCAAGTGGTTCAACAGCGAGAAGGGCTACGGCTTCCTCGCTCCCGACGGTGGTGGCGCGGACGTGTTCGTGCACTACTCCGCGATCCAGGTCAACGGCTACAAGAGCCTCGACGAGGGCCAGCGCGTGTCCTTCGACATCGAGCAGGGCCAGAAGGGGCCGCAGGCCACGCAGGTGACGCCGATCGGCTGATCCTGCCCGTCCCGGCCGGCCGGTCGGGACGGCACCCACCAACCGGCGCACAACCCGTTCCGCTTTCCTCGCCCGTCTCGGCGCGAGCCCCGCACGGCACGTGTCAGCGAACGATCCGTACGTCGTCGAGGCCGGGGTGACCACTCGCGCGGTCACCCCGGTCGCCGACGTCCGGAGCCGGTGGTCCACCACGGACCGGCTCGGGCACAACCGTCCGGCGAGCCGCCCCGGGGCGCTTTCGACGTCCGGGTGACTCAGACCGGCCGCAGGTCGCTCCCCATCGCCCAGACCAGCACCTCGGCGCCCTCCGGGCCCGCGGTGAGCGCCGGTCTGCCCGCGGAGGCGACGCGTGCGGAGCCGACCACGGGCGCGCTCACCCGCAGTTCGTCACCTCCGCCCAGCTCTCCGGCGGGGGTGACCGCCCTGCCTGCCGCCAGGAAGACGTGCAGGTAGGGCGCCTCGGGGAGGGTCCAGGCCGCGCCGGCGGGGAGGCGGGCGGCGTGCAGCTCGGCGTCGGCGCGGCGCAGCGGGAGCGGCCCGTCGCCGGCCCGGGCCGCGGTCACCGAGCCCGACGCGACGAGGAACGGGCGGCCCGAGGCCAGCTCCCCCGCCACGTCGCGGCGGGCCAGCGCGGGCTCCTGCAGGGGGCGGTCCGGGACGAGCCACGCCTGCACGAACCGCACCGGCGCCGCCCCGCCGCACCGCTCGGCGTGCTCGACCCCCGTGCCCGCGGAGAGCACCTGCGCCGTCCCGGGCCGGACCACGCACGCGTTGCCCAGCGAGTCCGTGTGCGCGAGCTCGCCGGACACGACCCACGTCACGAGGTCGACCTCGTCGTGGGTGTGCGTGTCGTAGCCCGCGCCCGGCGCGACCCGCTCGTCGTTGTGGGCGAGCAGGGCGCCGAAGAAGGTGTTCGCCGGGTCGTAGTGGGCGCCGAAGGAGAAGCCGTGCCGGGCATCGCAGCCCGCGTGCTCCGTCCGCGGGCGATCCGCTCCCCGGCGCAGCTCCACCCGCCGCTCCCGGCCGGTCGCACGACCGTTCCCACCGCCGTCCACGAGGTCCTCCTTCCGGCGCGTCCGACACGCCGCTGCGTGCCATGCTTCCGGCATGACCCTGTCCGACGTCCGGGCGGTCTCCGCGGCCACCCTGCGCCGCCTCGAGCTGGCCAGCGGTGACCTCGCCGCGGCCTGCCTGTCCGCGATGGAAGACGGCCAGCCGTGGTTCGCACGCCTGCCCGCCGACCAGCGCGCGGGGGTCCTGCTCGTCACGCAGACGGGGGTGAGCAACTTCGTCGCCTGGCTCGGGGAGCCCGACCAGACGATCCGGCTGACCGCCGAGGCCTTCCGGATCGCCCCGCGCGACCTGGCCCGCCGGCTGTCCCTGCGGCAGACCGTCGACCTCGTGCGGATCGCCACGGACGTCTTCGAGGAGCGGCTGCCGCCGCTGGCGGCCGACGAGGCGGAGTACCGGATCCTCGTCGAGGCAGTGCTCCGGTTCGGCCGCGAGATCGCCTTCGCCGCGGCCACCGTGTACGCCAACGCCGCGGAGACCCGTGGGGCCTGGGACGCACGCCAGGAGGCCCTCGTCGTCGACGGCGTGGTCCGCGGCGACGCCGACGACGCACTGGTCTCCCGCGCGGCGGCGCTCGGCTGGGACCCGACCGCCGCCGTCCGGGTGCTGGTGGGCAGCCCACCCGCAGCGGACGGCGGCGACGCGGCCGAGAGCCTCTCCGGGATCCGCCGGCACGCCACCCGGCTGGGCCGGTCGGTGCTGGTCGGGGTGCAGGGCAGCCGGCTGGTGCTGCTGCTGACGGAGCCGCGCGGCCGCATCCCGCCCGACGACCGGCCGCGCGCGGGCGCCCACCCGATCGCCTCGCTGGTCGCGGACTTCGGACCGGGTCCGGTCGTCGTCGGGCCACGGGCGCCGAACCTCGCCGCCGCCCACGTCTCCGCCCGCGGCGCCCTCGCCGGTCTCCGGGCCGCGCCCGGCTGGCCCGCCGCACCCCGGCCGGTCGACGCCGACGACCTGCTCCCCGAGCGCGCGGTCTCGGGCGATCCCGGTGCACTGCGTCTGCTCGCCGAGTCCGTGGTGACGCCCCTGGACGCGGCCGGCGGGGAGCTGCTGCGCACGCTCGCGACCTACCTGGAGGGCGGCGGGGCGCTCGAGGCCTGCGCCCGCGCGCTGTTCGTGCACCCCAACACCGTCCGCTACCGGCTGCGGCGCGTGAGTGAACTCACCGGCCGCTCCCCCTCGGACCCCCGCGACGCGCTCGTGCTCCGCACCGCGCTGCTCGCGGGCCGCCTGGCCGACCCCGCGAGCCCTTCCACCCCGGCCTGACCTGGCTGAACCCTCCAGACCTCGCTCGGCACGAGTGGAGGTGACCGGCGGGTAGCGTGCCGCCCGTTGGAGGAACCCCACAAATCGGGGTGGCCAACGTGGTGCGTGCCGGTGTTCCGTTCCCCGCCGCCGCAGTGTTGGCTGTAGCGCTGTGATCGCCTTGCTCGCGCCCGGTCAGGGGTCGCAGTCCCCCGGCATGCTCGCGCCCTGGTTGGCGGACCCGGCTGCCGCGGAGACGGTGACGTCCTGGTCGGAGGCCACCGGACTCGACCTCGCCCGCCTCGGCACCACCGCCGACGCCGACGAGATCAAGGACACCGCGGTGACCCAGCCGCTCGTCGTCGTCAACGCCCTGCTCGCCGCCGCCCGCCTCGCGGACGCCCTCCCCTCGACCGCCCCGACCGCCGGGCACTCGGTCGGCGAGCTGGCGGCCGCCGCGATCGCCGGCGTGCTCACCCCCGACCAGGCGGTGCGGCTCGCCGCGATCCGCGGCCGTGCGATGGCCGACGCCTGCGCCCTGGAGCCCTCGGGCATGGCCGCCGTCCTCGGCGGTGACGAGACGGCGGTGCTCGCCCGGCTCGAGGAGCTCGGCCTCGACCCGGCCAACCGCAACGGCGCCGGCCAGATCGTCGCCGCCGGCCCGCAGGCGGCGATCGAGGAGCTGGAGAAGGCGCCGCCGCAGGGGGCCCGGCGAGCCGCGGTGCTGCCCGTCGCCGGGGCCTTCCACACGCGCTTCATGGCCCCCGCCGAGGACGCCGTGCGCGCCGCCGCGGCCGAGCTCGACCCCGCCGACCCCGCCCGCCCGCTGCTCACCAACTCCGACGGCTCGGTCGTCAAGGGCGGTGCCGCGGCCCTCGACCTGCTGGTCGCGCAGGTGACCCGGCCGGTCCGGTGGGACTCCTGCATGGCGACGCTGGGCGAACTCGGCGTGACGGCGGTGTTGGAACTGCCTCCGGCGGGCACCCTGGTGGGGCTGGTCCGCCGCGACCTCAAGGGCGTCACGACGCTGGCGTTGAAGACCCCCGACGACCTGGACAAGGCCGTCGCGCTCATCGAGGAGCACGCATGACGACGTTCCGCCTCGCGCCGCCCGTCCCCGGTGCGCGGATCATCGGCCTCGGCAGCAGCCAGCCCGAGCACGTGGTGACCAACGACGACCTCGCGCAGCGGGTGGAGACGAACGACCAGTGGATCCGCGACCGGGTCGGCATCGCCGAACGCCGGATCGCCCAGGAGGTCTCGTTGGTCGACATGGCGGCCGAGGCCGGCTCACGGGCGTTGAAGGACTCCGGGCTGACCACCGCGGACGTGGACACGGTCATCGTGGCCACCTGCACCATGACCGCGCCGATCCCCAACGCCGCGGCGCAGACCGCCGAGCGGATCGGGATCGCCGCCCCGGCCGCCTTCGACCTCAACGCCGCCTGCGCCGGGTTCTGCTACGGCCTCGGCACCGCCGCCGACCTCGTCCGCGCGGGCTCGGCCCGCACCGTCCTGGTGATCGGCGCGGAGAAGCTCTCCGACTGGCTCGACTGGGACGACCGCTCGACCTGCATCATCTTCGCCGACGCGGCCGGCGCAGCCGTGGTCACCGGGGCGCAGGACCCGGACGAGATCGGCGTCGGGCCGGTGTCCTGGGGCTCGGCGGGCGACATGGCGCACGCGATCCGGATCCTCGAGGAGAGCACCAACAAGCTGCACCAGGAGGGCCAGACGGTCTTCCGGTGGGCCACCACGCGCATCGCCCCGGTCGCGCTCGACGCGATCGCCAAGGCCGGGCTCACCCCCGCCGACGTCGACGTGCTGGTGCCGCACCAGGCCAACCTGCGGATCGTCGAGGCCATGGCCAAGAAGCTCCGCAAGGAGGGGGCGCGCGAGGACATGCGCGTGGCCGACGACATCGTGTACTCCGGCAACACCTCGTCCGCGTCGATCCCGTTGGCACTCGACCACATGCGCGCCGCGGGGAGGATCCGTTCCGGCGAGATCGCCCTCCTCGTAGGCTTCGGCGCGGGACTGTCGTACGCCGGCCAGGTCGTCCGCGTCCCCTGACCCAGATTTGTCGAGTTCCACCCCATCCAGAAGGAGCACGCCCGTGGCTGACACCGCCGAGATCCTGTCCGGCCTCGCCGAGATCGTCGAGGAGGTCGCCGGCATCGACACCGCCGAGGTGACCGCCGAGAAGTCCTTCGTCGACGACCTCGACATCGACTCGCTGTCGATGGTCGAGATCGCCGTGCAGGCCGAGGACAAGTTCGGCGTGAAGATCCCGGACGACCAGCTCGCCGAGCTCAAGACCGTCGGCGACGCCGTCTCGTACATCGAGAAGAACCAGTAGGTCCGCCCCGGCCCCTCGGGGTCCGACCACCGGCGGGAGCACACCCGCCCACCGCCCGCTCGCCAGAAAGGCCCTCCATGACCGACGTCGTCGTCACCGGCTACGGCGCGACGACCCCGCTCGGCGGGGACGCCGCCTCCACCTGGGACGCCCTGCTCGCCGGCAAGTCCGGCGTGGGGACCACCACCGGTGAGTGGGTGGACAAGCACGACCTGCCCGTGAAGATCTCCGCGCAGCTCGCCGTGGACCCCTCCGAGGTCCTGCCCCGCGTGCAGGCGCGCCGGATGGACCGCTGCGAGCAGGTCGCGGTGATCGCGGCACGGGAGGCGTGGTCGCACGCGGGCCTCGCCGTCGGCAAGGACGAGGAGCCCAGGGTCGACCCGACCCGGCTCGCGGTGGTCATCGGCACCGGCATCGGGGGCGCGGTCACCCTGCTCGACCAGGACGACCTGCTCGAGACGGGTGGCCTGCGCAAGGTCTCCCCGCTGACCGTCCCGATGCTGATGCCCAACGGCCCGGCCGCGATGGTCAGCCTGGAGATCAACGCCCAGGGCGGGGTCCACTCCCCCGCCTCCGCCTGCGCGACCGGGGCCGAGGCCCTGGCCTGGGCGTACAGGCTGCTCAAGGCGGGCGAGGTCGACGTCGTGGTGGCCGGCGGTGCGGAGGCCTGCATCACCGGCATCACCGTCGCCGGCTTCGTCCAGGCCCGGACCCTCTCCCAGCGCAACGACGCCCCGGAGGCGGCCTCGCGGCCGTTCGACACCGGGCGCGACGGGTTCGTGCTCGGCGAGGGTGCGGGTGTACTGGTGCTCGAGCGCGAGGAGTTCGCCACCGCGCGCGGCGCCACCGTGCACGGCCGGCTCGCCGGCATCGGCCTGACCTCCGACGCCTACCACATCACCGGGCCGGACCCGGAGGGCACGGGCCAGGCCCGCGCCATGGAGGCGGCGATCCGCACGGCCGGCCTCACGGCCTCCGACGTGGGGCACGTGAACTGCCACGCGACGTCGACCGTGGTCGGCGACGTCGGCGAGGCACGGGCGATCCGGAAGGCGTTGGGCGACCACCCGGTCCTGACCGCGCCGAAGGGCGCGCTCGGCCACCTGGTCGGCGGCGCCGGCGCGGTCGAAGGGCTGGTCGCACTGCTGTCGGTGCGCGACGGGATCATCCCGGCCACGCTCAACCTGGACGAGAAGGACCCGGGCGTCGAGCTCGACGTCGTCGCCGGCGAGCCGCGGAAGCTGGAGCTCACCGCCGCGGTCAACAACTCCTTCGGCTTCGGCGGGCACAACGCCAGCCTGCTGTTCACGAAGTAGCCCGTCCGGCGGGTCCCGTCGGCACGGTCCCGTCGGCAGGGTCCAGCGGCCGGCTCCGTCGGCGGGCTCCGTCGGTGAGGTGGCTCAGCAGGGTCGGGAGAGCGTGCTCCCCGGTGCCCCGGCGCCGATCGCGAGGCCGGCGCCGGTCATCGGGAGCGCGCTGCGCCAGCAGATCCGCCCCACCCGCAGATCGGCGGGCGCGTCGGCGAGGTCCTGGGTGCTCGTGAAGCGCACGAGCGCGAGCACGCCGTCGGCGATGTCCTCGATCCGGTCGACGCGGATGGTGCCGTCCTGCGTGCTGCGCACGCCCGCCAGCCAGATTTCGGCGGGCTGCGCGGCGACCCGCTCCGGGGTCACGGTGGCCGCCCAGGCGGCGTGGTCATGGGCGTTGACCGCGTCGAAGTAGGCCTGGAGCCGCTCGCGCACCGCGAGGTGCAGCGGATGGCCCAGCGCGTCGAGGCTCAGCTCGACGGTCGTCGGGCCGGACCCCGCGGCCGGGACCGCGGCGGGCGCGTCCGTGGGCGCGCCCGCCTCGAACGCCCGCCCGCCGACCAGCCAGGCCGCGGCCGCCGCCGCGACCACCACCAACCCGAGCGCCCCCGCCGTCGCGACCGCCACCGCACCCCGCACGAGGACAGTCTCCCCCATCCACTGCTCCGGACGGAGCAGCCGGGGGGACGAGCGGTCAGCCGACCTGGTGCAACCAGGTCACCGGGGCACCGTCGCCGGCGAACCGGCAGGCCTCCAGCTCGGCGTCCCACGCCTCGCCCAGGGCGTCGGAGATGCGCGCGGCGAGCTTCGCCGCCGGCCCGTCGGCGACGATGGTGCGGAGCTGGTCCTCACCCAGGAGCACGTCGCCGTTGGCGCTCATCCGGCCCGTCCACAACCCCAGCCCCGGGACATGGCAGAACCGCTGACCGTCGACGCCCGAGCTGGGCTCCTCGGTGACCTCGAAGCGCAGCATCGGCCACGCTCTCAGTGCGCCTGCGAGCGCACCGCCACTGCCCACCGGGCCCGTCCAGCTGAACTCGGCGCGCAACTGACCGGGTACGGCCGGCTGCGCGCTCCACTGGAGCGTCACCCGTGTCCCGAGCACGCCCGAGACCGCCCACTCGACGTGCGGGCAGACCGCAGTCGGCGACGAGTGGACGTGGACCACGCCGCGTGTGCTCACTGCAGACCTCCGCTTCTGACAGACGTGGATCGTCTTCCCCTACGTCCACGGTCGTCGGCGTCGGCCGGCGCTCCGGGTCCTCCGGCCCGGACGGGATGGAACTGTGCGTGATCACTCTGCCCGATCCCGCTCGCGTCTGCCAGCACTGAACGGTGGCTGCGGCGTGTCGCACGAACTCGGGAGTGTCGATCGAGTAGGCGCACGCACGGGCACCTCCGCGGCTCCGGAAGCCTCATCCGCGCACCTCTCCCCCGTCGACGAACACGGTGTCCCGCAGTTTCGCGGCAGTCCGGACGCGGCCACCCCGGTGGTACCCCGGGCTGGTCCGCACCCCCGTGCCGCTCTGCCTCGGCCCGATCGACCACCACGGCGCCGCGGGACGGCGGCCGGCGCCGAGGTCGGCCCGGTCGGCCGGTGACGAGCGAGGCCGCAGCACCGTCCTGGATCGAGTGCATGCACGGAGAGTACGGATGACGTTACGCCGAGTGGCACAACGGTCCCGGCGTGTCCCGCGCCGTCGGTGGATCAGGACGGGTCGTCGCGCAGCGATCGGTCGAGCGGTGGTTCGTTCTCAGCGGACGAACGTGTCGGGTTCCGCACCCTCCGCGTCGGGCGACCCGGCGCCGGTCAGCCGGCCGGGCCCGTAGAACTCGTCGAAGGTGGTGAGGATGAGATCGAGCGGCAGGTCGGTGAAGACGCCGCGGTGGTGCACGTACTCCATGTACCGGCTGCCGTCGCCGGAGAACTCGTGCATGAGGGCGTCGGCGCGGCCGTCGAACGAGATCGGCGAGACGCCGAAGCGGGCGCACAGCTCGGCGTTGAAGGCCGGGGTGGCCTTCACCCAGCGGCCCTCGAGGTACAGGTCGGTGTAGCCGTGGAAGACGAAGACGTCCGAGCCCATCCGCTCACGCAACCGCGGGGTCGTGAGGTGGTTGCGGACGTCGGCGAAGCCCAGCCGCGCCGGGATGCCGCGGGCCCGCGCCGCGGCCGTCAGCAGGACCGCCTTCGGCACGCACCAGTTGCTCGGCGTCGTGGCCACCGTGCTCGCCCGGTAGTCCGCGGGATCGGTGGAGAGATGGTGCGGGTCGTACCAGATCCCGTCCCGTACGGCCTCGAACAGCCGCGCCGCGACCTCGACGGGGTCGGTCGCGTCGCCGGCGGCCCGGGCCGCGAGCGCACGGACGTCGGGCGAGTCGGAGTCGACGAAGGCGGCGGGCGCGAGGTGCTCCGGGAGCGCCGGGTCGGCGGCATCGACGGTGGTCTTCACCCCTCGCAGCGTAGGCGTCCGCCCGCCCTCGCCTTCTGTGACGGCGCCCGCGTGAGCACCCTCCGTGGATCAGCAGTGACTTTCCGTTGCGCACCGCGCCGTTTCCACTCGTTCGGGAGAGTGCGAACCACCCGGATGGTGACGCTGGGTCGTCTAGGGTTCCCGCACAGGAACACCACAGGTGAGCGCGCCGGGCCCGGACGGGGGTCCGGCGCCGACAGGGCGGAGGGGCGCACGGCATGGCTACAGGGGATCGGGACCACCCGGACGTGATCGGCGCTCCGTTCCTCACCGTCGCCGAGGTGGCGGAGCGGATGCGCGTGTCCAAGATGACCGTCTACCGCCTGGTGCACAGCGGCGAGCTGCCCGCGGTGCGGTTCGGCCGTTCCTTCCGTGTGCAGAAGGGCGCGGTGGAGGAGCTCATCGCCGCGGCCCGGTACGAGGCGGGCTGAACGCCCCTCGCGGGCCGCTCGGCGCTCGCGGCGTCACACCGGCCTGACAGACTCTCCGCGATGCGACGCGACGTGACCACCCGGCTGCAGCTGACCGTCTCCGAACCCGCGCTGATGGCGTTGCAGATCGCCGTCGCCGGTCACGCGGCCTCCGAACGGCTCACCCTCACCCTCGACGACACCGTGCTCGACCCACCGCGCGAGCTCGACGCCGGACACGGCGGGCGCACACACGTGGGGGATCGGGACCACCCGGACGTGATCGGCGCTCCGTTCCTCACCGTCGCCGAGGTGGCGGAGCGGATGCGCGTGTCCAAGATGACCGTCTACCGCCTGGTGCACAGCGGCGAGCTGCCCGCGGTGCGGTTCGGCCGTTCCTTCCGTGTGCAGAAGGGCGCGGTGGAGGAGCTCATCGCCGCGGCCCGGTACGAGGCGGGCTGAACGCCCCTCGCGGGCCGCTCGGCGCTCGCGGCGTCACACCGGCCTGACAGACTCTCCGCGATGCGACGCGACGTGACCACCCGGCTGCAGCTGACCGTCTCCGAACCCGCGCTGATGGCGTTGCAGATCGCCGTCGCCGGTCACGCGGCCTCCGAACGGCTCACCCTCACCCTCGACGACACCGTGCTCGACCCACCGCGCGAGCTCGACGCCGGACACGGCGGGCGCACACACGTGCTCGACTGCGCGCCCGGCGAGCTGGTGGTGGAGTACGTCGCCCAGGTCGAGGGGCGGCAGGAGCCGCCGGCGGCACCGCTGCCGGACGAGATGGACCGGTTGGTCGCGCTCCGACCCAGCCGGTACTGCCCGTCGGACCGGCTGCTGGCCACCGCGACGCGCGAGTTCGGCTCGGTCGAAGGGGCGCAGGCGCGGATCGCCGCCGTGACGGGGTGGGTGCGCAACCGGCTCGCCTACGTGGGCGGGTCGAGCAAGCCGACGGACGACGCCGTCGACACCCTGCTGCAGGGCGAGGGGGTCTGCCGGGACTACGCGCACCTGGTCGTCACGCTGCTGCGGGCCCTCGACGTGCCGGCCCGCCTCGTGGCGGCGTACGCGCCGGGGCTGTTCCCGATGGACTTCCACGCGGTCGTCGAGGCGTGGGCGGGCTCGCGCTGGGTGGTGGTCGACGCCACCGGCCTCGCGCCCCGGGAGTCGATGCTCCGGATCCACACCGGGCGCGACGCCGCCGACACCGCCTTCCTCACCACCCACCACGGTGTCGTCGAGCTGACGTCCATGCAGGTCATGGCGGTGGTCGACGAGCTTCCGAAGGAAGATCCCGACGCGGTGGTGGAGCTGGGGTAGCGGGCGCGCGCCGTCGATCGGCGTTCGCGTGCGCTGGCGGCTTGCTCGGGTGTCGTGGATGCAGGGAATCGACGATCACCGGACGCTCGCCGTGCTGAGCGGCCTGCCCGAGGCCTCAGAACCCGTGCGTCGTGATCGCCGCCGGGCCCGCGCCGCGCAGCGCCTCGAAGACCGCCCGCTCGTGCGGGACGACGGGGTCGGGCAGGGCGTCGAGCGGGAACCAGCCGAGATCGGCGGTCTTGGCGCTCTCCACCAGCCGGGGTGCGCCGGTCCAGCGACGGCAGGCGAAGAAGAAGTCGACACGCTCGTCGATCGGGTCGCCGGTCGCCTCGGTGCGGTGCATCGCGGTCAGCGGCCGCAGGTCCGCGAGTGCGATCCCCACACCCAACTCCTCGCGGGCCTCCCGCACGGCCGCCGCGAGCACGGACTCGCCCTTCTCGACGTGCCCGGCCGCCGCCGTCGCCCAGAACCCGTCGCGGAACCCGGTGTTCTGCCTCAGCTGCAGCAGGATCTCGTCCGGCTCGCGGAGCAGGACGACGTACGCGGCGGGCACGAGCTGGTAGCGCGGGGTCACCGCACCACCGTAGGACCCGTCGCGGTGATCCACGGACCGGCGGCGGTCGCTCGAGATCCCTCCCGAACGTGGGTCGTCGTGAGGGCGGTCGCCCGGACGGCGACGCACACCGCGGGGCAACACGGTGGTAATCCCGCGCGCCTAGCGTCAGGACGACGCGAGCCCGCGGAGGTGACGCCATGGCCGGTCCGGCCCGCCCACGCATCCGCTCGGCCGGCGGCCGCCTCGGCGCGGTCCCGCCGCGCGACGCCGACCTGCGCTTCCGCACCGTCCACGGCTACCGGCGTGCCTTCCGGGTCGCCGGGTCGGGCCCGGCCGTGGTGCTGATCCACGGCATCGGCGACAACTCCACGACCTGGGAGTCCATCATCCCGGCGCTCGCCCGGCACCACCTCGTGATCGCGCCGGACCTGCTCGGCCACGGCCGCTCGGACAAGCCGCGCGCCGACTACTCGGTCGCCGCCTACGCCAACGGCGTCCGCGACCTGCTCGGTGTGCTGGGGATCCGCCGCGCCACGCTCGTCGGGCACTCGCTCGGCGGGGGTGTCGCCATGCAGTTCGCCTACCAGTTCCCCGACCGCACCGAGCGCCTCGTGCTGGTCGGCAGCGGCGGCGCCGGCCCCGAGGTCAACCCGGTGCTGCGGGCCATGACCCTGCCCGGTGCGACGGCCGCCCTGCACGCGTTGCGGCTGCCGACCATGCGCTGGCAGGTGGGCACGGTCGTCGAGGCCCTGCGGGTGTTCGGCACCGGACTCGGCCGCGACGCCCCCGACATGCTGCGGGTGGTCGACGCCCTGCCCGATGCGACCTCCCGCGCCGCGTTCATCCGCACTCTGCGGGCGGTCGTCGACTGGCGCGGGCAGGTGGTGACGATGCTCGACCGCTGCTACCTCACCCGCGGCATGCCCACGCTCCTGATCTGGGGCGCGCACGACGCGATCGTCCCCGTCGAGCACGGGCACCGCGCCCACGCGGCAATGCCCGGCAGCAGGCTGGAGATCTTCCCCGACGCCGGGCACTTCCCCTTCCACACCGACCCCCACCGGTTCGTCGGCCTGCTCGAAGAGTTCCTCGCCCGCACCGAACCCGCCCGCTGGAGCCCGGAGCAGTGGCGCCAACTCCTGCGCGCCACCCCCGACACCGTCGCCTCGGTCGAACCCTCCGCCCAACGCTCCGCCACCTGACCCGCATCGTGGATCCACAACGCCGTCGATCGGGCGGGGGATGTCGCATTATGACTCCACAACGCGGCCAGATGGGCCGGAAGCTCGCGTTATGGTTCCATAATGCCGTCAGACGGGGCGGGAGTTCGCATGATGGTTCCCTCGTGCGCTCGGACGCGGACGGCCCGCTCCCGGGTGGGAGCGGGGCCGTCCGGCGGCGAGGACTCAGCTGCAGCCGCTGGTGGAGCCGCAGCCCTCGCAGAGGTAGCACGAGCCCGCGGGGCGCATCTTGGTGCCGCAGGTGAGGCAGAGCGGCGCGTCGGCCGCCTTGCCGAGACGCAGCTCCAGCAGCTCGGTGGAGCTGCCGACCTCGACCGGCGCCGGGTCCACACCGGCCGGCTCGGGGGTCGTCGGGGTCGTGTCCACGCTGGACCGCACCGCATCGAGATCGACCTCGGCCGGGCCGTAGTCCTGCTCCACCTGGGACGCCCGCTCCGCCGCGGAGAAGATGCCCAGCTGGGCGCGCTTCTCGTAGGGCAGGTGGTCCAGCGCCAGCCGGCGGAACAGGTAGTCGAGCACGGAAGTCGCGATCCGGACGTCCGGGTCGTCCGTCATGCCCGCCGGCTCGAAGCGCAGGTTGGAGAACTTCGAGACGTAGAACTCCAGCGGGATGCCGTACTGCAGGCCGACCGAGATCGACATGGAGAAGGCGTCCATGACACCGGCCAGGGTCGAGCCCTGCTTGCCGAGCTTGACGAAGATCTCGCCCAGCCCGTCGTCGGGGTAGCAACCGGCAGTCAGGTAGCCCTCGGCGCCCGCGACCGTGAACGAGACGGTCTCGCTCGGCCGTTTCTTCGGGAGGCGCTTGCGCACCGGCCGCTGCTCGACGACGACCGTGGGCTCCTCGGCCTTCTCCCCCGCCTCACGCGCCTTCTTCCCGGCGGAGAGCGGCTGGCCGACCTTGCAGTTGTCGCGGTAGATCGCAAGGGCCTTGAGTCCGAGCCGCCAGCCCTCGAGGTAGATCCGCTCGACGTCGTCGACCGAGGCGGCCTCGGGCATGTTGACCGTCTTGGAGATCGCGCCGGAGAGGAACGGCTGGACGGCCGCCATCATCCGCACGTGCCCCATGGGCGCGATGGACCGCTCACCCATGGCGCAGTCGAACACCTCGTAGTGCTCGGGGCGCAGACCGGGCGCGTCGACGACGTGCCCGTGCTCGGCGACGTACTCGACGATCGCCTCGGCCTGCTCGGCCTGGTAGCCGAGCTGGTCGAGCGCCCGGCGCACGGTCTGGTTGACGATCTGCATGGAGCCGCCGCCGACCAGCTTCTTGAACTTGACCAGCGCCAGGTCCGGCTCGATGCCGGTCGTGTCGCAGTCCATCATCAGGCCGATGGTGCCGGTCGGGGCCAGCACGGAGGCCTGCGCGTTGCGCCAGCCGTTCTTCTCGCCGGTGGCCAACGCCTCCTTCCACGTGCTGGTGGCCAGCTTCTGGATGGCGGTGCTGGCCGGGAAGGTGCGGTAGCCGTCGTTGGCGGCGGCGTGCTTGCGCATGACGCGCTGGTGGGGCTCGGCGTTGCGGGTGTAGCCCTCGTACGGGCCGACGACGCCGGCGAGCTCGGCGGAGCGCTTGTAGGCCGCGCCCGTCATCAGCGAGGTGATCGAGGCGGCGAGCGAGCGGCCGCCCTCGGAGTCGTACGCGTGCCCGGTGGCCATGAGCAGCGCGCCGAGGTTGGCGTAGCCGATGCCCAGCTGGCGGAACCTGCGGGTGGTGTCCGCGATCGGCTCCGTCGGGAAGTCGGCGAAGCAGATGGAGATGTCCATCGCGGTGATGATCAGCTCGACGGCCCGGGCGAACCGCGGGGCGTCGAACCGGCCGTCCTCGCCCAGGAACTTGAGCAGGTTCAGCGAGGCCAGGTTGCAGCTGGAGTTGTCCAGGTGCATGTACTCCGAGCACGGGTTCGACGCGCTGATCCGGCCCGACTCGGGGCAGGTGTGCCAGTCGTTGATCGTGTCGTCGTACTGCAGACCCGGGTCGGCGCACTCCCAGGCGGCCTGCGCGATACCGCGGAACAGTGTGCGGGCGTCCGTGCGCTCGATGATCTCGCCGGTGGTGCGGGAGCGGAGCCCGAAGTCGGTGCCGCCCTCGACCGCGTGCATGAACTCGTCCGTGACGCGGACGGAGTTGTTGGCGTTCTGGTACTGCACCGACGTGATGTCGGAACCGCCCAGGTCCATGTCGAAGCCCGCGTCCCGCAGGACGCGGATCTTCGCCTCCTCCTTGGCCTTGGTCTGGACGAACTCCTCGATGTCGGGGTGGTCGACGTCGAGCACGACCATCTTCGCGGCCCGGCGGGTGGCACCGCCCGACTTGATCGTGCCGGCGGAGGCGTCCGCGCCGCGCATGAAGGAGACCGGGCCGGAGGCGGTGCCGCCGGAGGACAGCAGTTCCTTGGACGAGCGGATGCGGGAGAGGTTGAGGCCGGCACCGGAGCCGCCCTTGAAGATCAGGCCCTCCTCGCGGTACCAGTTCAGGATCGACTCCATGGTGTCGTCGACCGAGAGGATGAAGCAGGCGCTGACCTGCTGCGGCGAGGCGGTGCCGACGTTGAACCACACCGGCGAGTTGAAGCTGAACACCTGGTGCAGCAGCATCCAGGTGAGCTCCTGGGCGAAGATCTCCGCGTCCTCGTCCGTGGCGAAGTACCCGTGCTCGACGCCGGCGCGGTGGTAGGACCCGACGACCCGGTCGATCAGCGTGCGCAGGCTGGACTCGCGCTGCGGGGAGCCCACCGCGCCACGGAAGTACTTGCTGGTCACGATGTTGGTGGCGTTGACCGACCAGAATTCGGGGAACTCGACGCCCCGCTGCTCGAAGTTCACGCTGCCGTCGCGCCAGTTCGTCATCACGACGTCGCGCCGTTCCCAGGTCACCTCGTCGTACGGGTGGACCCCGGGGGCGGTGTGGAGCCGCTCGACGACCAGGCCGCGCCTGAGGCCCTGCTTGCCGGCCTTCGCGGCCCGGCCGCGACCCGAACCCCCCGCCGCGCTCTTGGCGCCGGCCGTGCTCCCGGCGGACTCCGCCCCGACGGTCTCCGTCATGCTCTCCCTCATTCGCATCCGACCCTGTGCTGCACCCTCCGCCGGCTGGGGCGGCGGACGGTGTCCTGCGTGCGAGATCGGGGTCGGCTCGACTTCCGTAGTCCGGGTCGGCCCCAGTGGTCCTCCGCGGACCCCTACCCGGTCGGCCTCGCGCCCCGACCGGCCCGATCGCGCCGGTCGGCTGCTTCCCCGGCAGCCGCCCTCCGCAGATCGGCGATCTCCTTCTCGAAGTCCTCGATGGACGAGAAGGAGCGGTACACGCTCGCGAAGCGCAGGTACGCCACCTCGTCGAGCTCCTTCAGCGGACCGAGGATCGCCAGCCCCACCTCGTGGCTGGGGATCTCCGCTGTCCCACCCGCCCGGACGGCCTCCTCGACGCGGTGCGCGAGCTTCTGCAGCGCGTCCTCGTCGACCGGCCGCCCCTGGCAGGCCCGGCGCACCCCGCTCACGACCTTGTCGCGGCTGAACGGTTCGGTGACGCCGCTGCGCTTCAGCACGGCGAGGACGGGCTCCTCGACGGTGGTGAAGCGCTTCCCGCAGGCCTGGCAGGAGCGGCGGCGACGCGTCGCCGCACCCTCGTCGACCTCACGGGAGTCGATCACCTTGCAGTCCGTGTGACGGCAGAACGGGCACCGCATGCGGACCTCCCCGACTCGACCGCGCCGACGGTCCGGTCTGCACCGAACCCAACCTGTAGGCGAACGACACGGATGTAACCACAACATGTAGGGGTCTCGCCATTCGTGCGCGGCGAGTCCGTGCCAGCTTCCCCCGATCGGGCACGAACCTTCCACGTGGTCCCGGGCGCCCCGTCCCCGGGTGCCTCGGTGGCCGGGCGGCGACACCCCGTGACGGTCCGCAGGTCATGCACGCCCCTCGCGAGCACGGTGGCGGCGCGGGTGACGACGCGTATCCCCCGAGACCGCTCGGCGCATCGGCGACACGCGGATGAACAGCGGGGAACGCGCCGTCGGGGTGTCGCGGCGTGTCGTGCCGTCCGGCGTGTCGCCCGCGTCGGTACGCACCGTGGCCGGGCCGGAAGGCCCGCCACCCACGGGGCCGCTCACGGGTCCCACGCGCGGCCCGCGCGAGAGACCGCACTCCACGTGGGACCCCCGGCGTGCGCGCCCGACGACCGGCCGGTTCGCCTCCCCGGCGACCGCGGCGATCGTGTCGCCCGGCCGGGGCGGCGGCTCATCGCGCGACGACGTCGGCGAGCAACCCGAGGACGACCACGACCGTGGCCGAGGCCAGCGCGACCGCCACGACCGCGAGGACACGGTCGAGCACACCGGCCCGGGTCTCGCCCGCCAGCCTGCGCGCCCCGCCCGCGCGTTCGTACCGCGACAGCCGAGAGGGGCGGGGCCGCCGCGGCGGCACGCAGCGGGTGTCGGCGACGGCCGGACGGGGCCTGACGACCGGCCGGCACCCCGGCACCGCGACGGGCCCGTCGGACGGGCGGACCAACCGCGCGCGGGCCCCCGAGGCGTAGGCACCGAGGATCCGCTCCGGTGTGCCGTCGGAGCGGCCGCGGACGGGGTGCGCACGGCCACTCGGCTCGCGGACCCCCGACCGGGGCCGCGGACGGGCCGCCGGCCGCGGCTCGGCCCGCCTTTCGCCCGGCGCGGCAGCCCGCGCGCCGGCCGGCGCGCCGGCACGCACACCGGCCGCCGCCGCACTCCTGGGATCCATGACGACCTCCCACCACCGCGCCGACCTCACCCGAACCGGATGCCCGAGCGACCGGTCGAACGCGTGTGCGATTCCTATCAACCAGCACCGACAGAAAGCGGTGCCCGCCGTGACCGCGGTCGCGGCGGGCCGCCCCCTCACGCGGGGACGCGCAGGACGAGACCCCCGGGCAGCGGCGCCGCGTCGGCTGGCTGCGCGTCGTCCGCCGCGATCCCGTCCACGACGACACCGGCCCCGGCGGGCCCGACGCAGGGCACCGCCCTCCGTGATTCCCGCGCCCGCCACGCCGGCCCCCTCCGCCTCGTCCCCGCCGCTCAGCGGCCGAGTATCGCACACATGTTCGAATCGAACCTCTGTGCGAGTTTCTACCATCACGAGGGACGCCCGTCACGGGTCCTCGCCGACACGATCGGCGTGTCGTTCGAACATGTGTTTGGCGATCGGGCGGATCCGGACTACCGTCCGGAACCGACGGACCGGCCGGGCGTGACCGGGCGGGCCGGCCGGGTCCCTCTCGGCACCGGCCCGCCCGGCGCCGTGGGCCGCGGAACGGGAGTACGGCCCGCCGGAACGGGCACGACGGCCGGGCCGCGGATGCGCGGCGGCCAGGGCCGCGTACCGATCCGGACCGCGAGCCCCGGGCCAGGACTCCGGCCGGGCCAGGACCGGGCCAGGACCGGGGCACGGGCCGGGGCACGGGCCGGACCAGCGGGACACGCCCCCGGACCGGCACCGGGCCGGGACAAGAGCGTGAGACAGGCACACGAGGAGGCGGCAGGCAGATGGCACGGGACGAGCTCGGCGGAGCCGGCGAGACCGGCCGGGAGCCCGGGCAGGTGCGCGCCTTCCCGGACCCGCCGGCGGACCCGGTGGGCCTCACCCCCCGGCAGCGCAAGGTGCTCGAGGTGATCCGGGACTGGGTGGAGCGCTTCGGTTACCCGCCGAGCGTCCGGGAGATCGGCGACGCGGTGGGGCTGACCTCCACCTCGTCGGTGCACCACCAGCTGCGCACGCTGGAGCGGAAGGGCTACCTGCGGCGCGACCCCAACCGGACCCGCGCGGTCGACGTGCGCAGCCCGGAGGAGGAGTCCGGCGGCACCCAGGCCGCCGAGGTCCGTGCCGAGCGGCCCGCGCCGGCGTTCGTGCCGCTGCTCGGCAACATCGCCGCCGGTGGACCGATCCTGGCGGAGCAGGCGGTGGAGAGCGTGTTCCCGCTCCCGCGCGAGATCGTCGGCGAGGGCACACTCTTCCTGCTCAACGTCAAGGGCGACTCGATGATCGAGGCCGCCATCACGGATGGCGACTGGGTCGTGGTGCGCCAGCAGCCGGTGGCCGAGCAGGGCGAGATCGTCGCCGCCATGATCGATGGCGAGGCCACGGTCAAGACCTTCAGGCGCACGGACGGGCAGGTCTGGTTGATGCCGGCCAACCCGGCCTACGAGCCGATCGACGGCAACGAGGCGACGATCCTGGGCCGGGTCGTCGCGGTGCTCCGCCGGCTCTGACCGCGGTTCCCGCGCCTGCAGGTTCCCGCGCCGGCAGGTTCCCGCGCCGGCAGGTCCCGCGCCCGCGGGTTCCCGCGCTGCGCCCGTCAGCGGCCCGGGGGCGGGACCACGATCACGGGGTAGCGGGCGGTGCGGACCAGCACGCCCGCGACCCCGCCGAGCAGCAGGCGTGTCATGAGCGGGTACCCGCGCGCTCCGACGACCAGGACGTCCGTGCGCTCGGGCAGGTCGGCGAGGCCGGCGGCGACCGAACGCCCGATCACCACGTCGGAGAGCGCGTCGATCTCCACCGGCGCCCGGGCGAGCCCCTGCTGCGCGGTCACCCTCGCTGCGGGCACGTCGTCCTCGCCGCTCGCGACCACCACGAACCGCAGTGCGGCCCCGGTCCGGCCGGCGAGGTGCACGGCCAGGACTGCGGCCCGGTCGGCCTCCGCCGTGCCGTCGTAGGCGACCGTGACGACCGTGACGCCCTGGGCAGCCGTGTGCCGGTACCCCCGCGGCGCGATGGCGACGGGACACCGCGCCGACGGCAACAGCCGCTGCACGGTGCCGCCCGGGGCGAGCCGGCCGAGCAGACCGCCACCCGTCGAGCCGACCACCAGCACGGCGGCGCCGACCTCCTCGGCGTGCTCGGCGAGGACCGTCGCCGCGGGGCCCGGCCCGAGCGGGGCGAACTCCGGTTCGCCGGGCCCGCCGGCCCCACCGATCAGCTCCCGCGCCCGGCCGAACCGCTCCCGCGCGACCTCCTCGACCTTCTCCCGCCACCGCGGGTCGCGGGCCATCGCCGAGTAACCCAGCCCGTCCGTCGGGTGGACGGTGGCGACGACGTTCGTCAGCCCCGTCAACCGGGCCAGCTGTGCGCCCAGGACCAGGGCGTCGTGGCCTCCCGGCGTGTCCTCGTAGGCGGTCACGATCGGCACCGCGGCCCCCCTCCTCCCGGCGGGCTCAGCCTAGGTGGACCGCGACCGCCCGGACCCCCGGCGCGACCAGCCTTAACTGGCTCGTCACACGCGGGAGCGGCGCCGCGCGTGCAGCGCCATCGCGCCCGCGGCCAGGCCCAGCACGACGACGGCGGCCCCGGCCCCGATCGCCGCGGGCAGCCAGTCCGGGGCGGGCTCCGGCGGGGTCGCCGGCGGCGGTGGCGCGACGACGGGCTCGGCCGGTGCGGCGGCGAGCGTCGCAGCGACCGCACCGGGCACCGCACGGAGCCGGCCACGGTCCAGGCCGCGGGTCTCGGACCCGGAGAGCAGGGTGCCGTCCGGCAGGAACGCGAGTGCCTCGCCCTGGGGCTCGCCGGGCAGCGGGACCTGGAGCGGGGTGCCCTGCAGCGCCGCGACCAGGTCGCCCGACGCCGGTACCCGGTAGAGCCACGCGTCGGTGTAGGTCCGTAGCGCGACGACCTCGCGGCCCGCACTCGTCGCCCCACCGGTCACGGTGAAGGCCCCGAGGGCGCCGATCGGGCCGCCGGATGTCTCCGAGCGCGGGAAGCCCGCCGAGCCGGCGCGCATCAGCGGCGTGGGTCCGGGCACGGCGAGCGGCTCCGCGGGCCGGTAGACCCCGGCGATGCCGCCGACCTCCTTGGTGACGATCACGGGCACGCCGTCGGCGCCGATCAGGAGGGCCTCGGCGTCGTGCGGGCCGTCGGGGTAGGTCAGCCGGTGCAGCCGCGGGGCGCCGTCGGCCGGCAGCACGAGGAGGGCGATGGTGTCCCGGGCCCGGTCGTTGTCCCCGGTGTCGGCGACCCAGAACGCGCCGTCGGGCGCGACGGCGAGGTCCTCGGCGTCGTACGGGTCCAGGTCCGCGGTCCTTGTCCCGATCACCGCGCACGTGCCCGGGTCGAGCCGGTACAGCGCGACCCGACGGCCGCCGTCGCTCATCGCCCAGACTCGGCCGTCGGGGCCGACGGCGAGGCCGGAGAGCTCCACGAGCCGGCGATCGGTGACCGTGCAGCGCTCCTCGGGCGCCGCCGGCGCCGCGCCGGCCGGAACCGCGAGCAGCAGTGTCAGCAGGAGGACGGCACCGATCGCGAGCCCGATGCCGCGGGCGCGCTCAGCGCCGCGCAGCGACGTGCGCCCCGGCACCGGCGCCCACGGCCCCGTTCCCGGATCCGTCTGCACTGCGCGAGCCTGCCCGGTCCGCGCCGCCCGCCGGCGACCCCGCCCCCGCGACCGCGAACGGCACGGCCGCGACCGCGAGCTCCGGGCCCACCCGGACGTGCAGCCGGGTGCCCTCGGGCGTGTGCTCGGAGGCGAGCACCTCGCCGTCCGAGTGCAGCCGCGCGACCAGCCCGCCCTCGGTGTAGGGGACGAGCAGCTCGAGGTCGACCTCGGGGCGCGGGAGCCTCTCGGCGATGCAGGCCGTGAGCCGCGCGACCCCGTCGCCCCGGTGCGCGGAGACGAACACCGCGTCGGGCAGCAGGTGCCGCAGCCGGGCCAGCGCCAGGTCACCGGCCGCGTCCGTCTTGTTGACGACGAGCAGCTCCTGGGGCATGGTCCCGCCCTGCTCCTCGCCGATCTCGACCAGGACCTTGCGCACGGCGGCGATCTGGTCCTCCGGCAACGGGTCCGAGGCGTCGACGACGTGGAGCAGCAGGTCCGCCTGGGCGGCCTCCTCCAGCGTCGAGCGGAAGGCCTCGACGAGCTGGTGCGGCAGGTGCCGCACGAACCCGACGGTGTCGGTGAGCGTGTAGGTGCGCCCGTCCGGCGTCGCGGCGCGGCGGGTCGTGGGGTCCAGGGTGGCGAACAGCGCGTCCTCGACCAGGACACCCGCGTCCGTCAACGCGTTGAGCAGCGAGGACTTGCCGGCGTTGGTGTAGCCGACGATCGCGACGCTCGGCACGTCGTTGCGGCGGCGGGCGCCGCGCTGGGTGTCCCGGACCCGGCTCATCGCGGCGATCTCGCGGCGCAGCTTGGACATGCGGTGACGGATGCGTCGGCGGTCCAGCTCGATCTTGGTCTCACCGGGACCACGGCCACCGATGCCGACACCGCCGGCGGCGCGGCCGCCGACCTGCCGGGACAGCGCCTCACCCCAGCCGCGCAGCCGCGGCAGGAGGTAGGACAGCTGGGCCAGCTCGACCTGGGCCTTGCCGTCCCGGGAGCGGGCGTGCTGGGCGAAGATGTCGAGGATCAGGGCGGTCCGGTCGATCACCTTGACCTTGAGCTTGTCCTCCAGCTGGCGCAGCTGTCCGGGCGAGAGCTCGCCGTCGCAGATCACGGTGTCGGCGCCGGCGGCCTGCACGGCGTGCGCCAGCTCGTCGACCTTGCCGGAGCCGATGAAGGTGGCGGGGTCGGGCTTGCTCCGCCGCTGGACCAGGCCGTCCATGACCTGGGAGCCGGCGGTCTCGGCGAGCCGGGCCAGCTCGACGAGCGAGGCGTTGGCCCGCTCCGAGCTGCCCTCGGTCCAGACCCCGACGAGCACGACGCGCTCGAGCCGCAGCCGCCGGTACTCGACCTCGGTGACGTCCGTGAGTTCGGTCGACAGACCTGCGACCCGCCGGAGCGAGGACCGTTCCTCCAGCTCCATCTCGCCCCGCGAAGGGTCGAGAGCATCGTCGGCAGGCGTGTAGCGCAGGGGGGTTTCAGTCATCGTGAGGTCGAGTGTCCCACGTTTCGGGGCGCCGTGTCGGCCGGTTTCACCCGCGCGTCATCCTGCGCACTCCCACCACGATCGATCCAGTTCACCGTGTGCGACCAGCACGGCCGGCCCGTGCAGGACGGTCGAGGTCCCCCCGTCGCGGACCGTGACCTCCAGCCGCCCGCCCGGGGTGTCGACCGGCAACCGGCCCTCGGCGCGCCCGGCCGCCCGCAGCGCCGCCACGACGGCCGCCACGGTGCCGGTGCCGCACGACCGGGTCTCGCCCACGCCCCGCTCGTGCACCCGCATCGCGACCGGCTCGTCGCCGCGGGCGGGGGCGACGAACTCGACGTTGGCCCCGTTCGGGAAGAGCTCCTCGTCCCGGCCCGGCGGCACGGTCAGGTCCAACCCGGCGAGATCGGTGTCGGTGACGCAGGCGAGGTGCGGGTTCCCGACGTCGACGGCCACGCCCGGGAACTCCCGCCCGCCGACCCGCGCGACGGACGCGGCGCCGACCCGCGCCGGGCCCATCTCGACGGACACCTGGTCGGCCTCGAACGTGACCCGCTTGACGCCCGCGCGGGTGCCCAGTGGCAGCTCCGTACCGCGGAACCAGCCCGCGTGCTGCAGGTACCGGGCAAAGACCCGCACGCCGTTGCCGCACATCTCGGCGACCGACCCGTCGGCGTTGCGGTAGTCCATGAACCACTCGGGACCGTCGACGCCCAGCGCGGCCGACCGGACCACGCGCAGCACCCCGTCCGCCCCGAGCCCGCGCCGCCGGTCGCAGAGGGCGGCGACCCGCTCCGGCGTGAGGTCGAGGGCGCCGTCGGGGTCGGGCAGCACGACGAAGTCGTTCTGCGTGCCGTGGCCCTTGGCGAACGGGATGCCGTCACTCACAGGACAAGCCTACGAGCCGCCGACGACAGTTCCGGATCCGCGCCGTCGAGCCAGTGGATGCGGGGGTCGCGGCGGAACCACGAGCGCTGCCGGCGCACGAACCGGCGGGTGGCACGCACGATCTCCGCGGCGGCCGTCGCCAGGTCGTACTCGCCGTCCAGCGCCGCGACGACCTGCCGGTAGCCCAGCGCCCGCGACGCCGTCCGGCCCTCCCGTAAACCCTTCTCCAGCAGCCCGCGGGTCTCCTCGACCAGCCCCTGCTCCAGCATCAGGTCCACCCGCCGGGACACGCGCTCGTCGAGTTCGGCCGTGTCCCGGTCCACCCCGATCAGCGCGGCGTCGTACCGGGGGGTGCGCTGCCCCGGCAGCGTCGCCCGGAAGGGGCGGCCGGTCAGCTCGATGACCTCGAGCGCCCGGACGATCCGGCGCCCGTTGCCGGGCAGCACGTTCCGCGCCGCCGCGGGGTCGACCTCGGCCAGCCTGCGGTGCAGGGCCGGGGCCCCGACGGCGGCCAGCTCGGCCTCCCACCGGCCGCGGACCGCCGGGTCGGTGCCGGGGAACTCCAGCTCGTCGACCACGGCCTGGACGTAGAGCCCCGATCCCCCGACCAGGACCGGCGTCCGTCCGGTGGCGAGCAGCGCCTCGATCGTGGAACGCGCCTCCCGCTGGTAGACGGCCACGGAGGCGGTCTCGGTGACGTCGAGGACGTCGAGCTGGTGGTGCGGGACGGCCCGGCGCTCGGCGACCGGCAGCTTGGCGGTGCCGATGTCGAGGCCGCGGTAGAGCTGCATGGCGTCGGCGTTGACGACCTCGCCGCCCAGCGCCTCGGCCAGGTCCAGGCCCAGGTCCGACTTGCCGGTCGCGGTCGGCCCGACGACGGCGACGAGCCTCGTCATGCCGGCGTCCAGACGGCCACGTGGTAGGCCACGCCGTACGGCGCGGCCGAGTACAGCAGCTCGCCGCGCCAGTCCCGGTCCTCCGCGGCCCCGGCGAGGACCTGCCACGGGGCGCGGCCGGCGGCCCACAGCTCGGCGGCGAGCCCCCGGTCGAGCGCGGCCAGGGGCGCGGGGTCGCCGTGCTCGAGCGCCTTCGCGACGCCGGCGTCGAAGGGCCCGGCCCGCTCGTCGAGATGGCCGGGCGCCTTCTCGGTGTGGGTGGCCGCGCCGTCGCCGACGATCAGCAGCCCGACGGGACCCGTCGCGGCGTCGGCCTCGGCGGCCAGTGCCCGGCCGAGCCGGAGGCACTCCTCGGTGGGGGCGTCGTCGGCGACGACCTCGCCGCGGATGCGCGGCTCCCGGCCGGTCCCGCCGGCGGCCCAGCCGGCCACGAGCAGGGGCAGCGGCAGCTCCGGGTCCGGGACGCCGGCTCCGGGCCCGAGTGCGACGCGGACGTCGCGGCCGAAGCCGAGGAACGTCCCGGCCGTCGCGGGCGGGACGGTGCGGCGCCCTCCGGGGTCGGCGCCCACGGCGATCCAGTCGGGGGCCGCGTCGGCGAGCCGGGCCGCGGCGGTGCGCACGGCCGAGCGCAGCTCCGCCGTCTCCCCCGCGGCTCCCGCGGCCAGTTCCGGGACGAGGAGCGGGGGGTGCGGGAGCACGACGACCAGCGACAGCACCCGACCGACACTAGGCCGTGTTCAGAGAACCGCAGATCGCGGTCTCCGCGCCCGGATCGTGCCCCGCGGCGTCGCCGCCCGCGGCCGAGTACGCCCGGTACGAGGCCGGGACGGCGCCTTGCCGGACACGACCCGGATCACGAAGCCCATCGACCAGGACCTTCTGAACGCGGCCCGGAGCCTTCTGAACACGCGGTGCGGTCCCGCGGGCCGCACCTCGGGCGCCGTGATCGCCCGGCCCGGACGGTGCCGGGGCTTCGTGATCGCCGGTCGGGACCGTCGGGTGCCGGATACGGCGGCTACCGGTCCCGGACGGCGATCACGGCAGTGGGCAGGGAGCCGGCAGCCCGATCCGCGGACGCCGGCAGGGGCGCGACCCGGCGGGCGCAGGAGGCACGCGCCGCGACGGGGTCACGGACGGACCCGCGGCGGCCTGCCCGGGCGCCACCCGGGGCATGATCACCCTCTGTGGCCGGTCGGGACCGGAGCGTCGCACCGGCGGCGACTCGGCGCGCTCAGGCGGCCGCCCGCGGTCTCGTCCGGGTCGCGGCGGTTCCGCGCGCCCCCGCGACCTGTTTGAATTCCGCCGACCGGTGGTCGCGCGGCGCGACCGGCCGGTTCGTGCACGGCCCCGGCGTTCCACGACGGGGCGCCCGTCCCCGCGGCGGGCCCGAACGAGGGAGGACGACGGTGTCGGACGAGCACACGGACGAGACGCAGCGGGAGGACCGGCCCGGTGCCGGCGCGGGTGCGCCCGATCAGGACGCCGCGCAGGAACCCGGACCGGGCGCGGAGGCGGCGGAGCAGGAGGCCGCGGAGCAGGAGGCGCCCGCCGCAGCCGAGCCGCACGCCACCGAACCCGCCGCAGCCGAGCCGCACGCCACCGAACCCGCCGCTCCGAGGCCCGCTCCCCCGGCGCCGGTCTCCCCGGCGCCGGTCTCCCCGACGCCGGCCCCGCCGAAGCCCGGTCCCCCCAAGCCCGGCCCGCCCCCCGGCGCGAAGCCCGGCCCGCGACCGGGCCCACCCCCGGGCGCCCGGCCGGCCCGCCCGGCCGCGGCTGCGCCGGTGGCCCGGTCGGCGGCCCCGCCCGCCGAGCCCTCGCCCGTGGCGACGGCGTCGGAGAACCCCTCCCGCTGGGGCCGGGTCGACGCCGAGGGCGGCGTCTTCGTGCACACCGCCGGTGGCGAGCGGCGGGTCGGTTCCTGGCAGGCCGGCGCACCCGACGAGGGCCTGGCCCACTTCGCCCGCCGGTTCGACGACCTGCTCGCCGAGACCGAACTGCTCGTCGCCCGGCTCGCCACCGGCGGCGGGGACCCGAAACACGCCTTGACCAGCGCGAAGGCCCTGCGGGACGGACTGGACGAGGCGGCCGTCGTCGGCGACCTGGACGGCCTGCGCAAGCGGCTCGACGAGCTGATCGGGATGGCCGAGGACGCGGTGGCCGCGGCCCGCACCGCCCGCGACGAGCAGCGGCACGCCGCGATCACCCGCAAGGAGGCCCTGGTCGCCGAGGCCGAGACCATGGCCGCCGAGGCCACCCAGTGGAAGCAGGCGGGCGACCGCTACAAGGCGATCCTCGACGAGTGGCGCACGATCAAGGGCATCGATCGTAAGACCGACGAGGCCCTGTGGAAGCGCTTCTCCCGCGCCCGCGAGGCCTTCAACCGGCGCCGCGGCTCGCACTTCGCCGACCTGGACCGCCAGCGCGCGGGGGCGAAGGCGCGCAAGGAGGAGCTGGTCGCCGAGGCCGAGGCGCTCGCCGACTCCGACGACTGGGGCCCCACCGCCGCCCGCTACCGCGACCTCATGACGGAGTGGAAGGCGGCTGGCCGCGCGCAGAAGGACGCCGACGACGCGCTCTGGCACCGGTTCCGCACCGCCCAGGACGCCTTCTTCTCGCGCCGTTCGTCGGTCTTCGCGGAGCGCGACTCCGAGTTCGCGGCGAACGCCCAGGCCAAGCGGGCCCTGCTCGACGAGGCCGAGAAGATCGACACTTCCGACCCCGACGCCGCCCGGATCGCCCTGCGCGGCGTCCAGGAGCGCTGGGAGGAGATCGGCAAGGTCCCGCGGGAGGACATGCGACCGCTGGAGCAGCGCCTGCGCGCCGTCGAGGATGCGGTCCGGGAGGCCGCGGACCGGCAGTGGCACCGGACCGACCCCGAGGCCGAGGCCCGGGTCGCCCAGTTCCGCGAGCGCGTCGCCCAGTTCGAGGCGCAGGCCGAGAAGGCGCACGCGGCCGGCGACCGGCGGCGCGCCGAACGGGCGGAGGCGCAGGCCGCGCAGTGGCGGGAGTGGCTGGAGACCGCGGAGCAGTCCGTCCAGGACCGCTGATCAGGCGGCACGAGCGGCGGTGATCCTCATCCGGGCAGCGGAACGGTCGACGTTCCCGACGCTCGGCGGCCCGGGCGTGGACCACCCCGAACGGACCGGACGCCTACCGGCGCTGGAGGGCGATGCGGGCCCAGGTGAAGGTCAGCAGCCCCACCCCGACCACCGCGAGGACGAGGCCGGGGCCGGGGCCCTCGACCCCCTCGGGCGCCAGGGTCTGCCGGCTCCACACCGCCCACACGCCGTTGACCAGCGAGATGCCGCACCCGACGGCGGAGACCCAGGCCAGGGCCCAGTACCGGGTGGACAGCGCGAGGGCCGAGGCGACGACCCCGAACGCGGTGGCCGTGAAGGTGAACAGCCGCGGCAGCGGCCCGGCCGACTCCGCGCCGACCAGCAGCTGCCAGCCGGTGGCGCCGGCCACCCAGGGCAGCAGCAGCCCGGCCACGACGACCACCGTGCCGATCGCCGCCACCAGCGCCGCCAGGCCGGGATCGATCCGCCGCTCCACCCGCCGGGCCACCCCGGCCAGCTCGGTCTCGAGGGCCGACAGCGCCGGGTCCGACTCCCGGTCCCAGGGCGCCCGGTCGCTCCCCGCCCCCGGCCGGTCCCGGGGGCTCCGCTCGTCGCTCATCGTCCGCTCCGTCCGTCCCTCGCTCGATCCTCCGCTCACGGTCCCTGCACCCCGCAGCCCGCCGCCACCGGCTCGACGGCCGGTCGGCCGAAGCCCGGCAGGCCCAGGCCCGTCGGCGCCCCGCCCGGCCGCTGCCCGGCCTCGTGCGCGTCGCCGGCCCGGGTGCGGCGGTGGTGGCGCACCCCGTCGTCCGCGACGAGGTGGTGCGGCGCGCCGTACCCGACGCGAACCGTGACCACGTCACCGGGGCGGACGCCCTCCCGCCCCGGCGCGAAGTGCACCAGCCGGCCGTCCCGGGCCCGCCCGCTCATCCGCCGGGTGGCGCCGTCCTTGCGACCCTCGCCCGTGCTCACCAGAACCTCGACCTCGCGGCCCTCCAGCGCGCGGTTCTCCTCCCAGGAGATCTGCTCCTGCAGCGCCACCAGCCGCTCGTACCGCTCCTGGACCACGGCCTTGGGCAGCTGATCGGGCAGCGCGGCGGCGGGGGTGCCCGGGCGCGGCGAGTACTGGAAGGTGAAGGCCTGCGCGAACCGCGCCCGGCGCACCACCTCGAGGGTCTCCGCGAAGTCCTCCTCGGTCTCGCCGGGGAAGCCCACGATGATGTCCGTGGACACCGCGGCGTCGGGGATCGAGGCGCGGACCTCGTCCAGGATGCCGAGGAAGCGGGACGAGCGGTACGACCGCCGCATCGCGCGCAGCACGCGGTCCGAGCCGGACTGCAGCGGCATGTGCAGCTGCGGGCAGACGTTGTCGGTCTCGGCCATGGCGGCGATGACGTCCGAGGTGAAGTCCCGCGGGTGCGGCGAGGTGAAGCGCACCCGCTCCAACCCGGGAACGGCCCCGCAGGAGCGCAGCAGCTTCGCGAAGGCGCCGCGGTCGCCGAACTCGGAGCCGTACGCGTTGACGTTCTGGCCGAGCAGGGTCACCTCGAGCACGCCGTCGGCCGCGAGAGCCTCCACCTCGGCGAGGATGTCGCCCGGGCGCCGGTCGCGCTCCTTGCCGCGCAGCGACGGCACGATGCAGAAGGTGCAGGTGTTGTTGCAGCCGACCGAGATCGAGACCCAGCCGGCGTAGGCGGACTCGCGGCGCGCGGGCAGCGTCGACGGGAAGACCTCGAGCGACTCGAGGATCTCCACCTCGGCCGCGCGGTTGTGCCGAGCGCGTTCGAGCAGCGCGGGCAGCGACCCGACGTTGTGCGTGCCGAACACGACGTCGACCCACGGGGCCTTCTTCGTGATCGTGTCGCGGTCCTTCTGCGCCAGGCAGCCACCGACGGCGATCTGCATGTCCGGGTTCGCCGTCTTGGCCGGCCGGAGGTGGCCGAGGTTGCCGTAGAGCTTGTTGTCCGCGTTCTCCCGGACGGCGCACGTGTTGAACACGACGACGTCCGCCGTGGCCGGGTCCTCCGCGCGCGCATAGCCCGCCGACTCCAGCAGACCGGCCATCCGCTCGGAGTCGTGCACGTTCATCTGGCACCCGTAGGTGCGGATGGTGTAGCTGCGGGTCACCCCACGAGGGTAGGCCTCCGCCGACGGTGCACCGGCCCCGGGGACGACGGCGAGCGGTGCCGGACGACCGCGCCGTCCGCCGGGAGGATGCGCACCGGCCGGGACCGGAGCGCGCCGGCCCGGGGACGACGGCACCCCCGCGTGACGACGGCACCCGCCCGGGACGACGGCCCCCGTCCGGCACGATGCCGCGACGGAGCCCGGACGCCGGTTCGACCGACGGTCCGCACCACGCGCCCTGGCCGCCCTCGCCGCCCTCCCCCTGCCGGTCGCGTGCGCGTCCGGCTTCGCCGGGCGCCGGCTGTCGATCGCCGCCGGCGTGGCCCCGGGCGTCTGCTCCCGGATCGGCGGCGCCCGGTCCGAGCTCCGGCGCGAGCACCTCGGCCTGGCCGTCGCCCCCCTCGTGCTGACGACGGCCGGCTCGGTCGACAACCTCGACCGGCCCGCCGGCGGGACCGCCGACGTGGCGTTCAGCCAGGTCGACAGCCCGGCCGAGCGCCTCGCCGGCCCGCGGCGCTGACCATCGACGCCCGGTCCGCCATCGGCACCCAGCCCGTCCCCCTCCATCCCGGGACCGAGCGCTTCCACCGGGAGGCGACGGGCGCCTGACCGACCGGGCTTCCGCCGCGCGAGGTAAAGCACAGGCAATACTTCTCCCAAACAAGGCTATGCTCTCCTCACCCGGACAGTCCGCCCGCCGACCGAGGAGAGCCGCCCGTGCCCCGCACCCGCGCCGCCCGTCCCCTGCGTGCGGCGGCGGCCGCCGTCGCCGTGATCGCCGTAGTCGCCCCGCTCGCCGCCTGCGGGAACAGTGCCGATCTCACCCTCTACTCGGGCCGCAACGAGCAGCTCGTGGGCGGGCTGCTCGAGCGGCTGGAGGAGCAGGTGGGCGGGACCGTCGAGGTGCGCTACGGCGGCAGCGCCGAGCTCGCCGCCCAGCTGCTGGAGGAGGGCACCGGCACCGAGGCGGACGTCTTCTTCTCCCAGGATGCCGGCGCCCTGGGTGCGCTCGACGACGCCGAGCGCCTCGAGCCGCTCCCCACCGCGACGCTCGACGCCGTGCCCGAGACCTACCGTGCCGACGACGGCAGCTGGATCGCCACCTCGGCCCGCTCCCGGGTGCTGTTCTACGACCCGCGGCAGGTGTCGGAGGCGGACCTCCCGGCGACGCTCGACGACGTCACCGACCCGAGGTGGCGCGGGAGGATCGGCTACGCGCCGACCAACGCCTCCTGGCAGGCCTTCGTCACCGGCGTGCGGGTGCTGCGCGGCGAGGACGGCGCCCGGGCGTGGTTGCAGGCCTTCGCGGCGAACCAGCCCGTCCGGTTCGAGAACAACATCCAGATCCTCGACGCGGTGAACGCCGGGCAGATCGCCCTCGGGCTGTCCAACCACTACTACTGGTACGAGCGGGTGGCGGAGGTGGGCGAGCAGGCCGTGCCGGCGCGCGTGCACTACGTCCCCGGTGGCGACCCGCTCGGCCTGGTCAACGTGGCGGGTGCCGGCGTGATCGCCGGGACCGCCCAGCAGGAGATGGCCCGCCGTGCCGTCGAGTTCCTGGTCTCGCCGGAGGCCCAGCAGTACTTCGCCGACGAGACCGCCGAGTACCCGGTCCGCCCGGGCGTCGCGTCCACCCGGCACAGCCTGCCGCCGCTCGACGAGCTCCAGCCGCCGGACATCGACCTGTCCGACCTCGCCTCGCTGCAGCAGTCGCTGACGCTGTTGCAGGAGACCGGTCTGGCGTGAGCGCGCACCCGCCCGCGCCCACCTCCGCGCGGTCCTACGCGGGGTTGGGAGCCGCACCCCGGTCGCTGGTCGGCGCCGCCGTCGTCACCGGCGTGCTGGCCTGTGTCCCCCTGGTCTACCTGGCCGTGCGGGCCCTGGGGGCGGGCCCGGGCGCGGCGGCCGCGGTCCTGGCCCGGCCCCGGACCGGCGAGCTGCTGGTCCGCAGCGTGCTGCTCGCCGGCTCGGTCACCGCGGCCTGCCTGGTCCTCGGCTGCGGGCTGGCGTGGCTGGTGGCCCGCACCGACCTGCCCGGTCGCCGGGCCTGGGCGGCGGTCCTGGCGCTGCCGCTCGCGATCCCGTCCTACGTCGCCGGGTTCACCTGGATCGCGGAGTGGCCCGGGCTCGCCGGCTTCCCCGGCGCGTTCCTCGTCCTCACCCTGGTCAGCTACCCGTACGTGCTGCTCCCGGTCGCGGCCGCCCTCCTGGTGTCCGACGGCGGCCTGGAGGAGGTCGCCCGCTCGCTCGGCCGGGGTCCGGGGCAGGTCCTGCTCGCGGTCACGCTGCGCCGGGTCCGCCCGACGGCGGCGGCCGCGGGCCTGCTCGTCGCCCTCTACGTGCTCAGCGACTTCGGCGCCGTGTCGCTGATGCGCTACGAGACCTTCACCCTCGGCATCTTCACCAGCTACCGGGCCACCTTCGACCGGACGCCCGCGGCCGTGCTGGGCTGCGTCCTCGTGGTCCTCGCCGCGCTGCTGACCTGGGGCGAGTACCGGGCGCGCGGACGGGCGGCCGGATGGGTCGGTCGCGGCACCCCGCGGCCCCCGGCGCCGGTGCCGCTGGGCGCCGGACGCCCGCTCGCCCTGCTCGCGGTGGCCGCCGTGGCCGCGGCGGCCCTCGGCGTACCCGCCGTGAGCCTGGTGCGCTGGACCGCGGCCGGCACCTCGGCCGGGGTGGACTGGCCCGCGCTCGGCGCCGCCGCACTCTCGTCGGTGCAGGTCGCCACGCTCGGCGCGGCCCTCACCACCGTGCTCGCGCTGCCGGTCGGGATCCTGGCCGCGCGGTTCCGCGGCCGGACGGTGACCGCGGTCGAGACCGCCGCCTACGCCGGCCACGCGCTGCCGGGCGTGACGGTCGGGCTCGCGCTGGTCTTCGTCGGGATCCGCCTGGTCCCGGCGGTGTACCAGGAGCTGCCGCTGCTGCTGGTCGGGTACGCCGTGCTGTTCCTGCCCCTGGCGATCGGGGCCGTGCGGACCGCCGTCACGGCCGCACCGGCCGGGCACGAGGAGGTGGCGCGCTCGCTCGGCTGCGGTCGCGCGGCCGCGTTCGCCCGCGTCACCCTGCCCCGCGCGCTGCCCGGCACGGTCGCCGGCGCCGCGCTCGTCTTCCTCACCGTGGTCAAGGAGTTGCCGGTGACGCTGATGCTGCGCCCGACCGGGACCGACACGCTGGCGGTGCAGCTGTGGAGCCACACCGGGGCGGGGGCGTTCGCGGCCGCCGCCCCGTACGCCGTGGTCCTGGTGCTGGTGTCGGCCGTCCCGGCGGTCCTCCTGGACAGGGCCGCGCACCGGTGAGCGCGGGGCTCTCGGTGGCGGGCGCGCACGCGGGCCATCCCGGCGTGCCCGTGCTGCACGGCGTGGACCTCGAGGTGCCCGCCGGTGCACTCGTGGCCGTGCTGGGCGGCTCCGGCAGCGGCAAGACCACGTTGCTGCGTTGCGTGGCCGGCTTCCACCCGCTCGACGCGGGCGAGATCGCGCTCGGCGGGCGCCTCGTCGCCGGACCGGGCGTCGACGTGCCGCCGGAGCGGCGCCGGGTCGGCCTTGTTCCTCAGGACGGCTCGCTGTTCGCCCACCTGTCGGTGGCCGCGAACGTCGGGTTCGGGCTCGACCGGGCCGCCCGCCGCGGGCCCCGGGTGCGCGAACTGCTGGACCTGGTCGGGCTCGCCGACCTCGCCGACCGCAGGCCGGCGGAGCTCTCCGGCGGACAGCAGCAGCGGGTCGCCCTCGCCCGCGCCCTCGCCCCCGATCCCGCGCTGGTGCTGCTCGACGAGCCGTTCAGCGCCCTCGACGCCGGGCTGCGGGCCGAGGTCCGCGAGCAGGTCCGGGGCGCGCTGCGGGCGGCGGGCACGACCGCGGTCCTGGTCACGCACGACCAGCAGGAGGCGCTCGGCGTCGCGGACCTCGTCGCGCTGCTGCGCGACGGCCGGATCGTCCAGCTCGCCCCGCCGCGGGACGTCTACGGCAGCCCGGCCGACGTCGGCGTGGGCACCTTCGTCGGCGAGGCGGTGGTCCTCCCGGCCGTCGCCCACGGCGGCTGCGCCGAGACGGTGCTCGGGGCGCTGCCGGTGGCGGCGCCCGACGGGCCGGGCCGGCTGCTGCTGCGTCCCGAGCAGCTGCGGCTACGCCCCGGCGGGCCGGCGCGCGTCCGGGAAGTGATCTTCCACGGGCACGACGCGACCGTCCTGGTCGAGCTCGGCGGCACCGCGTTGCGCTGCCGCACGACCGAACCGGACACCCCGGAACCGGGCGCCGACGTGAGTCTGCAGGTCCGCGGGCCGGTGCGCTTCTACCCGGACTGACGCCGCCGCGGCCGCACGGCTCAGGAGCTCCTGCACGACGACCCCGGTGAGCAGGCACGCGAACAGGACGAGGGCCGTGGGCAACCCGGTCAGCGCCGTCATGACCGCGTAGTGGGTCAGGTAGATCGCCAGCGACGCACCGGCGAGCAGCCCGCAGAGCCGCACGAGCGGCCTCGGCACCGGGAGCGCCGGCACCAGCAGCAGCGCTGTGCCGGCCGCGACCACCGCGGCCCGGTGCGGCTCGTGGGCGAACATCATCGGCACGGCGACCGCGAGCCCCGCGAGCACCGCGGCGCGCTGCCGCACGGTCGCGGCCCGCTGCGCGGCCCACCCCAGCGCGAACAGCCAGATCACGGTGTGCACGCTCATCTGGCGCAGGGAGAAGGCGTTGGTGCCGTCGTCGACGAACTGGCCGAGCAGTCCGACGACGTACACGGCCGCGGGCAGGGCGAACGGTCTGCCCCGGTCCAGCGCCCGGAGCCCGGGGACCGCGAAGAGCAACGCCATCAGCAGCAGGATCTGTGGCAGCGTCTCGACGAACCAGTAGCCCCAGGCCTCCGGGTCGAGCAGGTAGTTCAGCAGCAGGGCGTTGTACCAGTCGACGTCGTCGGCCACGGTCGCCCGCCACGCCACCCACAGCGCACTCGGGACGGCGATCCGGGCGGCGGCGCGCAGGATGGTGCGCGACGGCCGGGCCGGGGCCAGGGCGAACCGGGCGAACGCCCAGCCCGCCGCGGCCAGCAGCACGTGCGAGCCGCCGAGGATCCGGAACAGCTCCACGTGCGACCCCACGATCAGCACGATCGCCACGGTCCGCAGCACGACCGGGGTCTCCACCGACACCCACCGCCGCGGCCGCGGCGGAGTTCCCGCCGCACCCAGCTCCGCCACCGTGCGCGTCGGCCAGTCCGGCGGCAGCGCCCCGGCCGCGCGCTGCAGGCGCAGCGCCGTCTGGACGTACCGCAACGAGTCGCCGCCGAGGCCGACGAAGGTGTCCGTCTCGGCGATCTCGCGCCCGGGGAAGGCCGCCGCGAAGGCCCGGCGCACGGGATCGACGGCGGCACCGGATGCCGTCTCCCCGTCCCTGCCCCCGTCCGTGCCCCCGTCCGGCACGGGCTCGTCGGTCGGCTCGGGCTCGTCGGTCGGCTCGGGCTCGCCTGCGGGCAGGGCCGCCACCGCGGCCAGGTCGGTCTTCCCGTTGGGCAACCGGGGCAGGGCGCTCACCTCGACGACCCGGACGGCCGTCGGCGGGAGCCCGAGCCGGCGGGCGAGCCGCTCCCGCACCGCCCCGCGGCCGTCGGTGCCGCTGCCGCGCACCAGCGCCACCGTGATGGACCGGTCGTCGCCGGTCGCGGCGGCGCCCGCCCCGTCGGCGGCGACGATCCGCTCCACCTCGTCGAGGTCGATCCGGAGCCCGAACGGCTTGACGAACCGCGCCGCACGGCCGGTGATCTCGAGCAGCCCGTCGGGCCGCACGCGGGCCCTGTCGCCGGTCTTCAGCCGGTCGACGGTGCGGCCGAGGGCGAGGTCGGCGCCGCGGCGGGCGTACCCGAGCATCACGTTCTCGCCGCGGTAGACCAGGTCGCCCACGCCGTCCGGACCCGGCCGTTCGACGGTGAACGAGCCACCCGGCACGGGCACCCCGACCGCCGACGGCGCCTCCGCCGCCCGCTCCGGCGGCAGGTAGGCCATCCGCGCGGTGGCCTCCGTCTGCCCGTACATGGCGTACAGCGACCAGCCGCGCCGCGCACCGAGCTCCGCGTAGCGCGCGACCGCGGCCGGGTCCCACCGCCCGCCGGCCTGCGTCACGTACCGCAGCGACGGCAGTGTGCGTCCGGCGAAGCCCGTCGCGTCGAGCAGGTCGAACGTGTACGGGACGCCGTGCAGGCTGGTCAGGCCCAGCTCCGCGAACTCGGTCCAGAAGGCGGGCTCGGCGACCGACCGGTCCGTCAGCACCACGCTCGCCCCGCGGAGCAGGTTGCTGTTCACCACCGAGAGCCCGTAGCAGTACTGCAGCGGCAGGGTCAGCGGCGCCCGGTCGCCCGGCCGGATCGGCAGGTACCCCGCGATGGACCCGGCGTTCGCGGCGAGATTGCGGGCGGAGAGCCGGACCAGCTTCGGCGATCCGGTGGAGCCCGAGGTGGGCAGCAGCAGCGCGAGCTCCGGGTGCAGGTCCGGGCCGGGGCCCCACTCCTCGATCCGCACGCCGTCCGCCTCCGGCCGCACGACCAGCGCGGGGCCGTGCGCCGCGAGCAGGGACGTGGTGCGTGCGGCGTCGCCGACGAGCATCGCGACGTGCCCGGCCCGCAGCGCAGCGAGGTAGCTGACCACGGGCTCGACCCCCCGCCCCGCCACCACCGCGACGAGCTTGCGCCCGCCGCCCAGCTCGGCCGCGCGGGCGTCGGCCCGGTCCGCGAGCTCCCGGTAGGTCAGGCACGCGCCACCCGGCACCAGCAGCGCCGGACGCCCGCCGTGACGCTCGAGGGACCGGGCGAACTCCGGCGTTTCGGTCATACTTCCATCAGATATGGTGAGGCTGTCCTTGGCAAGACACCGGACGGACGGACCTCACCCCGGGTCGGCGGAAGGACCCTCCGCAACCGCGCCGCGACCTTCAGCCCCCCGTTCGGCGACAGCTCCAGGACCAGCGAGCCGCCTGCCAGCTCGACGGTCCGGCTCGGCCCGCGAGGCCGCGACGACCCGCCCGGCCCGGTCGACGACGGTCACCGCCACGCCGTCGACGTCGTCGTCGCGGGCCAGCTCCCGGCCGGGCGCAGCGCGGCCGCCACCCGGTCGTCGTCCTCCACCAACAGGATGTGCACGCCGCCTCCGGTCACCGTCGGGCGTTGTTATCGATACGAAACCCTAAAGCTTGCCCGAGGTGATGGACTCGCATGTCCGATTCCCCCTAGCGTCCCGCCATGCCTGGAGGCCGCCCATGACCGACACCGGTACACCCATGATCCGGATGGCGGCCGTCGACAAGCACTTCGGCGACCTGCACGTGCTCCGGGACATCAACCTCGAGGTCGAGCGCGGCCAGGTGGTGGTCGTGCTCGGCCCCTCGGGCTCGGGCAAGTCCACGCTCTGCCGCACCATCAACCGGCTGGAGCCGATCGACTCCGGCACGATCGAGGTCGACGGCAGGACGCTCCCCGAGGAGGGCAAGGCGCTCGCCGGGTTGCGCGCCGACGTCGGGATGGTCTTCCAGAGCTTCAACCTGTTCGCGCACAAGACGATTCTCGAGAACGTCATGCTCGCCCCGGTGAAGGTGCGCAAGCAGAAGAAGGCCGACGCCGAGAAGAACGCGATGCGGCTGCTGGAGCGGGTCGGCATCGCGAACCAGAAGGACAAGCACCCCGCACAGCTGTCCGGCGGCCAGCAGCAGCGGGTGGCGATCGCCCGCGCGCTGGCGATGAACCCCAAGGTCATGCTGTTCGACGAGCCCACGTCGGCGCTGGACCCGGAGATGGTCCAGGAGGTCCTCGACGTCATGACCGCGCTGGCCAAGGAGGGCATGACCATGCTGGTGGTCACCCACGAGATGGGCTTCGCCCGCCGGGCGGCGCACCGGGTCGTGTTCATGTCCGACGGCGAGATCGTCGAGGACTCGACGCCGGACGACTTCTTCGCCCACCCCACGAGCGACCGCGCCAAGGACTTCCTGGGCAAGATCCTCACCCACTGACCCGCGGGGTCGCTCGGCCTCGCAGCACCCCGCTCATCGGAAGGAACGGCTCTCCATGCGACTGTCCCGAATCACCCGGATCGCCGCGGTGGCGGCTGCGGTGGTCGTCGCCGCAACCGCTTGCGGCGGCGGGGGTTCCTCCAACCTCGGCTCGTCGGGCACCTCGCCGTCGGTGGCCGAGTCCCCCACCTTCCCCGCCGGCACCACGATGGAACGGCTGGCCTCGGCGGGCACCCTGCGCCTGGGCACCAAGTTCGACCAGCCGCTGTTCGGCCTGAAGGGCCTGGACGGCAACCCGCAGGGCTTCGACGTCGAGATCGCGAAGATCATCGCCGCGAAGCTCGGCATCCCCGCGGACAAGATCACCTACACGGAGACGCCGTCGGCCATCCGTGAGGAGGTCATCGAGCAGGACCGGGTCGACATGGTGGTCGCGACCTACACCATCAACGACAAGCGCAAGGAACGGATCAGCTTCGCCGGTCCGTACTACATCGCGGGTCAGGACCTGATGGTCGCCGCCGACAACAACGAGATCACCGGCCCCGACTCGCTGCGCGCGGCGAACGCCAAGGTCTGCTCGGTGGCGGGCTCCACGCCGTCGGAGAACATCAAGCAGTACATCGACGCGTCCAACCTCGTCCTGTTCGACGTGTACTCCAAGTGCGCGGACGCGCTGCGCACCGGCCAGGTCCAGGCCGTGACCACCGACAACGTGATCCTGCTCGGCCTGGTCGACCAGAGCAACGGCGCCTTCAAGCTCGTGGGCCAGCAGTTCACCGAGGAGCCGTACGGCATCGGGATCCAGAAGGGCGACGTCGAGTTCTGCCAGTTCATCGACCAGACCCTGCAGGAGGCCGCGGCGAACGGCAGTTACCAGGCCGCCTGGGAGTCCACCGCGGGCAAGGTGTCGCCGACGACGCCGACGCTGCCCGAGCCCGATCCCTGCGTCTGATCCCCTCCGCGGCCCTCGAACGCGGGCGGCCCGGTCGCGCACCGTCCTCACCGACCGGTGAGGACGGTGTCCCGACCGGGTCGACCGCCGCCCCGGGGCCGCCCGCTTCCTCGGAAGGAGTCCGGTGGGCGTCCTCGTCGAGCAGTTCCCGCTGTACGTGTCGGGGTTCCTGCAGACGCTGCGCATCTGCCTGTTCGCGGCGGTCGGCTCGCTCGTGCTGGGCACGGTCCTCGCGGCGTTCCGGGTGTCGCCGGTGCCGCCGCTGCGCTTCGTCGGCACGGCGTGGGTCACGGTCTTCCGCAACACCCCGCTCGCGGTCGTCCTGTTCGCGGTGGCCTTCGGGCTCCCCGAGATCGGGATCAACGGCTCGTACTTCTGGTTCGGCGTCGCCGGGCTGACCTTCTACACCGCCGCGTTCGTGTGCGAGGCGGTCCGGTCGGGCATCAACTCGGTGCCCGCCGGGCAGGCCGAGGCCGCCCGCGCGGTCGGGCTGACGTTCACCCAGTCCCTGTCGCTGATCGTCCTGCCGCAGGCGCTGCGCACCGTCATCCCCCCGCTCGGCAGCGTGATCATCGCGATGATCAAGAACTCGGCGATCGTCGGTGCGTTCGGGGTCGGCGGCGACCTGTTCTCGGTCGGGACCCAGCTCACCTCCGCCCAGGGCTACGCGGCCGCCGGAGTGCTCTTCGGCGTCCTGCTCGGCTACCTCGTCCTGACCATCCCCGCCGGGATCGGACTCGCCCGGCTGGAGAAGAAGCTGGCGGTGGCGCGATGAGCTCGGTCCTCTACGACGCCCCCGGGCCCGTGACGCGCAGGCGGACCCTGATCTCCAGCATCGTCGCCGGGATCATCCTGCTGGCGGTGGTCGTGGTGGTCGTCCTGCGGCTCGTGGCCCAGGGCCAGTTCACCGCGGAGAAGTGGGGCCCCCTGGTCAACCCGCTGAACCCCGACTTCGCCGCGGTCTGGACCCTCTTCGGGCAGGCCCTGGTCGCCACCCTCGCCGCGGCGGGCCTGACGCTGGTCTTCTCGCTGGTGATCGGCACCGTGCTGGCGATGACCCGGGTGACCGCCGCGAAGTGGTACCGCTGGCTGGTCGTCGGCGTGGTCGAGTTCCTCCGCGGCGTGCCGGTCGTGATCGCGATCTTCTTCGCGGCCCGGGTGCTACCCGAGGTCGGGATCTCGCTACCGATCATCTGGTACCTGGTCATCGGCCTGACCCTGTACAACTGCGTGATCATCGCCGAGATCCTGCGCGCGGGCATCAACTCGCTGCCCAAGGGCCAGTCGGAGGCCGGCTACTCGCTGGGGCTGACCCGCGGGCAGGTGCTGCGCTCGATCCAGCTGCCCCAGGCCTTCCGGATCATGCTCCCGGCGCTGATCAGCCAGCTCGTGGTGATCGTCAAGGACACCTCGCTCGGCTTCATCATCAGCTACGAGGAGTTCGTCCGGACGGCGAACATCATCATCCAGACGCTGCGCAACCCGATCCAGACCTACGCCGTCGTCGCCGTCATCTTCATCCTCATCAACTACACGCTCAGCAAGCTGGCCGAGTACGTCGAGCGCCGGCTCTCCCGCGGCCGGCGTGGGGGGGTGACCCCGACCGACACCGAGCACGAGGCCGAGGCCGGGGTCGGGGCCGTCACCGGCGGCTGACCCCGACGAAGGCCGGTTCCGCCCGCGCGGAACCGGCCCGAGGCGCAGACGGTCCGCGTGGACGAACCCGTCGGGGGAAGAACTCGCGGCGCGACCGGCCGGCCGACGCCGGCCGCGCTGGAGATCGCGTGCCGCTCCGCCCGGTCGTAGGAGGTACGGGGCGGGCGTCGACCACCGAGCACGACCCCGACCGCTCCCGAGAACCCCGAGGGCAGGGGCGCCGTCAGAGGTTCTCCACCTCCACCGGCACGATCCCCTCGGCCTCGGGCAACGCGAAGCCGAACACCTGGGCGTAGAAGCTCAGCTCGGCGTCGACGGCGCGGCGGATGTTCTCCGAGCGCCGGAAGCCGTGCTGCTCCCCCGGGAACAGCAGGTAGGCCACCGGCACGTGCCGCGTGCGGAGCGCCTCGACGATCGCCTCGGACTGGTTCGGGGGCACGATCGCGTCCTCCTCGCCCTGGAGGACGATCAGGGGGGTGCGGAACAGCCCGACGCGGTGGATCGGCGAGCGCTCGACGTACACCTCGCGGGCCGCGGGGTAGGGCCCCACCAGGCCGTCGAGGTAGCGGCTCTCGAACTTGTGCGTGTCGGCGGCCAGCGCCTCCAGGTCGGCGACGCCGAAGTGGTCCGCCCCCGCCGAGAACGGGGTGTCCTCGCGGGCCAGTGCCGCGAGCGTGGTGTACCCGCCGGCGGAGCCCCCGCGGATCGCCAGCCGTGCGCCGTCGACCCGGCCCCGGTCGGCGAGCCAGCGGGCCGCGGCGAGGCAGTCCGCGACGTCGACGACCCCCCACGCCCCCTTGAGCTGCTCCCGGTAGGCACGGCCGAAGCCGGTGGAGCCGCCGTAGTTGACGTCGACGACGCCGAAGCCACGGCTGGTCCAGTACTGCACCCCGACCGAGAGCACCGGCATCGCCGCGGCGGTCGGCCCGCCGTGGATGACGACGAGCAGGGGCGGCCGGGCGCCTTCCGGGCCGGTGACCGCCGGGTTGGCCGGCGGGTAGTACAGCCCGTGCGCGGTCCGGGCCGCGCCCTCGCCGTCGACCGAGGGGAAGGAGATCGGTTCGGGGACGGAGACGTAGCCGTCGTCGATCCCGAGCTCGCGCGGCGCGCGCAGGGTCTCCAGGTCGCCGTCGACGCTCACGACGTGCACGCCCGGCTCCTCGGTGGGTGTCCCGGCGACGACGAGCACGCTGCCGACGCCGTACGGCACCACCGAGGCGACCGCCGAGAAGGGCAGGTCCAGCTCGGTGAACTCGCCGTCGGGCTCGCGGACGGCCAGCCCGTCGTAGCCCTTGCTCCAGCGTGCGAACACGACCCGCCCGCCCGGCAGCACCGCGTAACGCGACGTGCCCAGCTGCCAGCCCGGGACGCCGATCTCGGCCTCGAGCACCACCACCGGCTCGATGTCGTGCCCGGGCGACCAGCGGTAGAGGTTCCACCACCCGGTGCGGTCGGAGAGGAACCACAGCGACCCGTCCGGCTGCCAGCGCGGCTCCGCGACCGACTCCCCCGGCCCGCCCGCGATGACCGCCTCGTCCCCCGTCTCCAGGTTCCGGGCCATCAACACCGTGTCGTCCCACGGCATCGACGGATGGTCCCACTGGATCCAGACCAGGCGCCTGCCGTCGGGCGACAGGCGCGGGCTGGTCACGAAGTCCGGCCCGGTGACCAGCACCTCGGGCTCCGACGGCCGGTCCGCGGCCAGCCGGACGATCTCGTTGCGGACCGCCGCGGCGCCGCCCTCCGGTGCGTGCCGCTCCCGGATCGTCACAATCGCGGAGCCGTCCGCGAGCACGGTCCCGTCGGCGAAGCGGTCCGCCCGCGGGAACGCGGGCGCGGGCGTGAGCGGCTCGGGCGCGCCGCCCGGCGCGAGCCGGTACAACCGCTGGTCGGCCCAGTTGGCGAACCACACCACGCCGTCGCGCACCCACCAGGCCCCGCCGCCGTACTCGTGGACGCCGGTGCGCGCGTCGAAGCCCTCGGGCAGCAGGTCGGTGGTGCCCCCGCCGGGCGCGCGGCGGACCAGCTGGGTGCGGCCGCCCTCGGTGGGCCGCGTCTCGGCCCAGATCACCGCGTCACCGTCCGTGCAGGCGCCGGACAACCGCACCGAGGCCGCCACGACGAGCTCGGAGGTGATCGGGGTCGGCCAGGAGCCGAAGGGCAGGACGGCGGGCGGCTCGTCGTCCTGGCCCGGGGTCGGCGGAGCGGTGTGCGCGGTGGTCACGGCCCAACGCTAGTGCCCGCCACCGACACTCCGCGATCAGCCGCGGGGACCGGCCGGGCTGTCGCGTCCCTCCGGTCCTCGCCGTCGGGTCCGCCGTGAGCCGGCCGCCGTACGCAGCAGCCGGACCGCACGGCCGAGCTCGCCCGGCCGCAGCACCGGCAGGATCCCGACCGCGCCGGACAGGCCCGTCCACCAGCGCACCTGCCCGTCCGTCCGCAGCACGCCGACGGCGGGGGTCCGGCAGCCCGCGACCCCCGCCGGCAGGTTCGGATAGATCTCGGCGAGCCGCGGCTCGGTGCACCTCCGCACCCTGACCCGCACCGTGACGCACTCGGGCAGCTCCCGGGCGATGCGGGAGCAGTGCGGGCAGGCGACGTCGTACACGACCACCAGCTCCCGCACCGCACGCCCCACCCTGCAAGGATCTCCGGGCGGTGCGGGGCCGGGGACCGGGGGTCGGCCGGGAGCCCCGTGACCAGCCGCGAGCCCGGTGACCGACCGTAAGCCCCGTGACCGACCGCGAGCCCTGTGAGCCCCGTGACCGGCCACGAGCCCCACTGACCGCTCACGAGCCCCGTGACTGGGCGCGAGCCCGGTGACCGGCCACGAGCCCTGGTGACCGGCCGGGGATCGGGGGCCGAGCTCCACCGCCGTGGGCGGCACACTCGTGCTCCCCGCCGACACCTGGCCGACGACGACTCCCGCCCGGGTTCCGACAACGCCGTCGACCCCGGCCCCCGACGTGCCCGGCCGCGTAGCGTGGGGGCGACCGCGCGGACAGGAGGCACCGACATGAGCCGGCCCGACGACCCACGCCCCGCCGACCATGCGACGCCCGGCTCAGGGCCCGGGCGGACCGGCGCCCAGCCCGCCGGCGCCCAACCCACCGCCGCCCAACCCACCGCCGCCCAGCCCAGTGCCGCCCAGCCCACCGACGCCGAGCCCATCGACGCCGAGATTGTGGAGACGGCGCCCATGCCCGTCGCGCCGGCCGCGCCCGACACGCCGGCCGCCACCGGCTACACGGACGAGGGCGTGCCGACGCTCGACTACGTGCGGGACAAGATCGAGGGCCGCGCCGCGACCGCCGCCGGATGGCAGGAGCTCACCGGCGACTCCGAGGCGGGCCGCGAGGTCGAGGAGAGGTTCGCCGAGCGCGAGCAGAAGGCCAAGGACAAGCTCGAGGAGATCCGCCGTTCCCTGGGTCGGTAGGCCTCGGTGCCTTTCATGATCACCGGCTTTCATGATCACCGACCGAGTGCCTCCATGGCAGCTCGGTCCGCCACCACTGCACCGGACCGCTGATCACGTCTCCGGTGATCACCGTTCGAGTGCGCGGGCGGTCGAGCAACCCGGCGCTAGATCGCGCCCGCCGGCTCCACACCCGCTCCTGCACGGCACCCCGCCGGCGCGGCTCGCAAGTGCGGGGACGCGCCTCGTCGTGATGGACCATCCCGTGCACTGAGGGCAGGGCGGTTCGCCCTCACTGCACGAAGCTGCCGATCATGTCGGACGCCCGGACCCGACATGCCCGGGCGGGCCAGTGCACGAACGGCACTCTCGTGCGGTCCAGCCGCACGAACGGCACTTTTGTGCGGTCAGCCGCACGAACGGCACTTTTGTGCGGTCAGCCGCACGAACGGCACTTTTGTGCGGTCCAGCCGCACGAACGGCACTTTTGTGCGCTCCAGCCGCACGAACGGCACTTTTGTGCGATCCGGCCGCACGAACGGCACTCTCGTGCGAGACAGCCGCACAAAAGTGCCGTTCGTGCAGGAGGTCAGCGGCGGAACAGCTTGTTGCCCAGCCAGACGATCGGGTCGTACTTGCGGTCCACCACCCGCTCCTTCAGCGGGATGATCGCGTTGTCGGTGATCTTGATGTGCTCGGGACAGACCTCGGTGCAGCACTTGGTGATGTTGCAGTAGCCGAGGCCGTGGTCCTCCTGCGCGAGGTCGCGGCGGTCGGCGGCGTCGAGCGGGTGCATGTCCAGCTCCGCGATCCGCATGAGGTAGCGCGGGCCGGAGAAGGCCGCCTTGTTCTCCTCGTGGTCCCGCACCGCGTGGCAGGTGTTCTGGCACAGGTAGCACTCGATGCACTTGCGGAACTCCTGGCTCCGCTCCACGTCGACCTGCTGCATCCGGTACTCGCCGGGCGCGACCCCGGCCGGGGGCGCGAACGCGGGCACCTCGCGGGCCTTGACGTAGTTGTACTCGACGTCCGTGACCAGGTCCCGGACCACCGGGAAGGTCCGCAGCGGGGTCACGGTGACGACCTCGTCGTCGGCGAAGGTCGACATACGGGTCATGCACATCAGCCGCGGTCGGCCGTTGATCTCGGCCGAGCAGGAGCCGCACTTGCCCGCCTTGCAGTTCCACCGCACGGCGAGATCGCCGGCCTCGGTCTGTTGCAGCCGGTGGATGATGTCGAGGACCACCTCGCCCTCGTTGACCTCCACCGGGTAGTCGACGAGCTCGCCGCCGTCGGCGTCGCCCCGCCAGACCCTGAAGTGGTGCCAGTGGCTCATGCCTGCTCCCCCTGGCCGGCCCGGTGCTCGTTGCTCATTCCGCACGCTCCGTTCGGTGCCCGCCGAGCTCCTCGCCGGTGTAGTACTTCTTGAGTTCGTCGAGCTCGAACAGGTCGAACAGCTCGGGCCGCATCGGTACCTGCTCCTTGCGGGTCAGCTCCACGTCGTCCTCGCCGAGACCCCGGCAGACCAGCAGGACGTGCCGCCAGTCGGAGTCCATGACCGGGAAGTCGTCCCGCGTGTGGCCGCCGCGGCTCTCCTGCCGCTCCAGCGCCGCCTTGCCCACGCACAGCGAGACCAGCAGCATGTTCCGCAGGTCCAGGGCGAGGTGCCAGCCCGGGTTGAACTCCCGGTGGCCCTCCACGCCGACGGTCCGGGTGCGGGCCGCGATGTCCTCGAGCTTCTTGAGCGCCATCTCCATCTCGTCGGCCTTGCGGATGATCCCGACGAGCTCGTGCATGGTCTTCTGCAGCTCCAGCTGCACGACGAACGGGTTCTCCCCGCCGTCCGTGGCGCTGGAGAAGGGCAGCAGGGCCCGCTCGATGGCCGCCTCGACGTCACCGGACCTGACCTCCGGCTGCGCGGCGAGGGCGTCGACGTACTCCGCCGCGCCCAGCCCGCACCGCCGCCCGAAGACGAGCAGGTCGGACAAGGAGTTGCCGCCCAGCCGGTTCGACCCGTGCATGCCGCCCGAGCACTCCCCGGCCGCGAACAGGCCCGGCACCGAGCTCATCCCGCTGTCCGGGTCGACCTCGATCCCGCCCATCACGTAGTGGCAGGTCGGGCCGACCTCCATGGGCTCCTTCGTGATGTCGACGTCGGCCAGCTCCTTGAACTGGTGGTGCATCGACGGCAGCCGCTTGAGGATCTCCTCGGGCTTGAGCCGCGAGGCGATGTCCAGGAACACCCCGCCGTGCGGGCTGCCCCGCCCGGCCTTCACCTCGGAGTTGATCGCCCGGGCGACCTCGTCACGCGGGAGCAGCTCCGGCGGCCGGCGGTTGTTGTCCGGGTCGGTGTACCAGCGGTCGCCCTCTTCCTCGGTGGTGGCGTACTGCTCCTTGAACACGTCCGGGACGTAGGAGAACATGAACCGCTCGCCCTCGGAGTTCCGGAGGACGCCGCCGTCGCCGCGGACCGACTCGGTGACGAGGATGCCCTTCACCGACGGCGGCCAGACCATGCCGGTCGGGTGGAACTGCAGGAACTCCATGTTGATCAGAGTCGCGCCGGCGCGCAGGGCCAGCGCGTGGCCGTCGCCGGTGTACTCCCAGGAGTTCGACGTGACCTGGTAGCTCTTGCCGACCCCGCCCGTCGCCATGACGATCGCCGGGGCGTCGAACCGCACGAACCGGCCGTCGTTGCGGAAGTAGCCGAAACAGCCCGCGATCCGACGCTCCTGCGCCGCGGCACCCGGACCCGGGCTCGTGGTGAACAGCTCGGTGATCGTGCACTCGTGGAAGACGCGCAGGTTCGCCTGGTAGTCGCCGGTGACCTTGTGGTCGTCCTGCTGCAGGGACACGATCTTCTGCTGCAGCGTGCGGATCAGCTCGAGGCCGGTGCGGTCGCCGACGTGCGCCAGCCGCGGGTAGGTGTGCCCGCCGAAGTTGCGCTGGCTGATCTTGCCGTCCTCGGTGCGGTCGAACAGCGCGCCGTAGGTCTCCAGTTCCCAGACGCGCTCCGGCGCCTCCTTGGCGTGCAGCTCGGCCATCCGCCAGTTGTTGAGGAACTTCCCGCCGCGCATGGTGTCGCGGTAGTGGACCTGCCAGTTGTCGTTCGGGTTCGCGTTGCCCATCGCCGCCGCGCAGCCGCCCTCGGCCATCACGGTGTGCGCCTTGCCGAACAGCGACTTCGAGATGATCGCGACCCGCTTGCCCTGCAGTCTCGCCTCGATCGCCGCCCGCAGGCCCGCGCCCCCCGCGCCGATGACGACGACGTCGTAGCTGTGCTGCTCGACGGTCCGGTCGGTCTGGTCGGTCATCCGAATCACCCCACGATCCGCAGGTCGGAGAACCAGCCCGCGGAGACGCACATGATGTAGGCGTCCGTGATCGCGAGGCTGGCCAGCGTGGTCCACGCCAGCTGCATGTGCTTGCCGTTGAGCTTGGTGACGAAGGTCCAGGCGCGGTACCGCACCGGGTGCCGCGAGAAGTGGTTCAGCCGGCCGCCGACGATGCTGCGACACGAGTGGCAGGACACCGTGTAGGCCCAGAGCAGCACCACGTTCGCAACGAGGATGATGTTGCCCAGCCCGAGGCCGAAGCTCCCGTCCGCCTTGATGAACGCCAGGACCGCGTCGTACGTGTTGATGATCGAGATCAGCGCCGCGATGTAGAAGAAGTAGCGGTGCAGGTTCTGCAGGATCAGCGGGAAGCGGGTCTCGCCGGTGTACTTGCCGTGCGGCTCGGCCACTGCACAGGCGGGCGGGCTGCCCCAGAAGGCCCGGTAGTAGGCCTTGCGGTAGTAGTAGCAGGTCAGCCGGAACAGCAGCAGGAACGGCAGCGAGATCAACGCGTACGGCAGCCACGGCACGTCCGGCACGAACCGGCCGAAGTGCGCCGCCTGCTCGACGCAGCCGTACGACACGCAGGGCGAGTAGAACGGCGTCAGGTAGTTGTACTCCGCCACGAAGTACCACTCCTGCATGAAGGCCCGGACCGTCGCGTAGATGACCCACGCGCCCAGCCCGACCAGGTTGAGCAACGGTGGGAGCCACCAGCGGTCGGTGCGGAGCGTCCGCGCCGCGATCCGGGCCCGGCCCGCGGCCCGCTGATCGGCGATGTCAGTGGTGGATGACACGTCGTCGTTGTCCCCGTCTTCTCCGGCGTCATTGCCTGTAGTGCGGATCACACGGAGCGTACGACGCGGGCCACAGTGAAGGTGTGTCAGGTGGGGAACAAATGGGTAGCGGAGACGGACGTCACACTCCGTGGCCGATTCGTGACGCAGCACGACGAGCCCGACCCCCACCAGGGGAATCGGGCTCGTCGTGTGGAGTTGTCCGACCGCTCCGGGGCGGGGGTCAGGCCTTCTTGCGCCGCCCGCCGACCGTCGCCTTGAGGTAGTCGTGGTTGAGCTGGGAGATCACGTCGAGCGGGATCTCCTTCGGGCAGGCCGTGGCGCAGGCACCGGTGTTGGTGCAGCCGCCGAAGCCGGCGTCGTCGTGCGTCTCGACCATGTCGACCACACGCTCCCAGCGCTCCGGCTGGCCCTGCGGCATCTCGCCGAGGTGGGTCAGCTTGGCGCCGAGGAACAGCGATGCGGAACCGTTCGGGCAGGCCGCCACGCACGCGCCGCAGCTGATGCAGTTCGCTGCGGCGAACGAGCGGTCGGCGTTGGCCTTCGGCACGGGGACGGAGTGCGCCTCCGGGGCCGAACCGGTGTTCACCGAGATGTAGCCGCCGGCCTGGATGATCTTGTCGAACGCGCTGCGGTCGACGACGAGGTCCTTGATCACCGGGAACGCCCCGGCCCGCCACGGCTCGACGGTGATCGTGGAGCCGTCGCGGAACTTCCGCATGTGCAGCTGGCAGACCGTGGTCGCCTTCTCCGGACCGTGCGGGTGCCCGTCGACGACCATGCTGCACGAGCCGCAGATGCCCTCGCGGCAGTCGTGGTCGAACGCGACGGGCTCCTCGCCCGAGAGGATCAGCTTCTCGTTCAGCACGTCGAGCAGCTCGAGGAACGACATGTCCTCGCTCGCGTCCTCGACGACGTAGGAGACCATGCGGCCCTCGTCGACGGCGTCGCGCTGCCGCCAGACACGCAGGTTGACCTTCACTTGTAGCTCCGCTGGGTCGGGTGGACGTACTCGAACTGGAGCTCTTCCTTGTGCAGCACCGGGGCCGAGCCGCGCCCCGTGTACTCCCAGGCGGCGGCGTACGAGAAGTTCTCGTCGTCGCGCTGGGCCTCGCCGTCCTCGGTCTGGCTCTCGCCGCGGAAGTGACCGCCGCAGGACTCCCTGCGGTGCAGGGCGTCCAGGCACATCAGCTCGCCGAGCTCGAGGAAGTCGGCCACGCGGCCCGCCTTCTCCAGGCTCTGGTTGAGCTCCTGCCCCGTCCCGGGGATCTTCACGTTGTTCCAGAACTCGCGGCGCAGCTCGGGGATGAGCTCCAGCGCCTTGCGCAGACCGTCCTCGGTGCGCTCCATGCCGCAGTAGTCCCACATGATGTGGCCCAGCTCCCGGTGGAACGAGTCGACGGTCCGGGTGCCGTTGATCGACAGCAGGGTCTCGATGCGGTCCGCGACCGCCTTCTCCGCCTCGACGACCTCGGGTGCGTCGGGCGCGACCTCCGGCAGCGTGTTCGACGCCAGGTAGTCGCCGATCGTGACCGGCAGGACGAAGTAGCCGTCGGACAGGCCCTGCATCAGCGCGGACGCGCCCAGCCGGTTGGCGCCGTGGTCGGAGAAGTTCGCCTCGCCCGCCACGTACAGGCCCGGGACGGTGCTCTGCAGGTCGTAGTCGACCCAGAGCCCACCCATCGTGTAGTGGACGGCCGGGAAGATGCGCATCGGGACCTCGTAGGGGTTCTCCCCCGTGATCCGCTCGTACATCTCGAAGAGGTTGCCGTACTTGGCCTCGACGGCCTTGCGACCGAGCCGCTGGATGGCGTCGTCGAAGTCCAGGTAGACCCCCAGGCCCGACGGGCCGACCCCGCGCTTCTCGTCGCAGACCTCCTTGGCCGCGCGGGAGGCGATGTCCCGCGGGACGAGGTTGCCGAACGACGGGTACTTGCGCTCGAGGAAGTAGTCCCGCTCCTCGTGCGGGATCTCCTTCGGGCTGCGGGTGTCGCCGATCTGCTTCGGGACCCACACGCGACCGTCGTTGCGCAGCGACTCCGACATCAGGGTCAGCTTCGACTGGTGGTCGCCGGAGACCGGGATGCAGGTCGGGTGGATCTGGGTGAAGCACGGGTTGGCGAACAGCGCGCCCTTGCGGTGCGCACGCCACGCCGCGGTGACGTTGCAGCCCTTGGCGTTGGTCGAGAGGTAGAAGACGTTGCCGTAGCCGCCGGTGGCGAGCACGACCGCGTCGGCCAGGTGCGTCTCGATCTCGCCGGTGACCATGTCCCGGACCACGACACCCCGCGCCCGGCCCTCGACCACGATGAGCTCGAGCATCTCGTGTCGTGGGTACATGTGCACGGTGCCGGCGTTCACCTGCCGCTCGAGCGCCTGGTAGGCGCCCAGCAGGAGCTGCTGGCCCGTCTGGCCGCGGGCGTAGAAGGTGCGGGAGACCTGGACGCCACCGAAGGAGCGGGTGTCGAGCAGGCCGCCGTACTCGCGGGCGAACGGCACACCCTGCGCCACGCACTGGTCGATGATCTGCCGGCTGACCTCGGCCAACCGGTGGACGTTCGACTCCCGGGCCCGGAAGTCGCCGCCCTTCACGGTGTCGTAGAAGAGCCGGTAGACGCTGTCGCCGTCGTTGCGGTAGTTCTTCGCCGCGTTGATGCCGCCCTGGGCGGCGATGGAGTGCGCCCGGCGGGGGCTGTCCTGGTAGCAGAACGAGGTGACCTGGTAGCCGGCCTCGCCCAGGGTCGCCGCCGCCGCGCCGCCGGCCAGGCCGGTGCCCACGACGATGATCTTGACCTTGCGCTTGTTGGCCGGGTTCACCAGCTTGACGCCGAACTTGCGGCGCTCCCAGCGGGTCTCGATCGGGCCGTCGGGAGCGGCCTTGTCGACGACGGGAGCGCCGACGGCGAAGTCGGAGTAGCTCATATCAGATCCATCCGAAGGTGACGGAGATCGGGACGATCATGAAGCCCAGGACCAGCACGGCGGAGAAGCCCGTGGCGATCGCCTTCAGGATCGGCTCGCGACGGTTGCTGTTCCAGCCGAAGGTCTGCACGGCGCTCCACAGCCCGTGGCGCAGGTGGAGGAAGATCGCGACCAGCGCGGCCAGGTACCAGATCGTCACGTACCACCGGCTCGGGGCGAAGTCCGCGGTCACGTTCTCGTAGACGGCGAGGTGCTCACCGTTCGGGTTCAGTGTGCCGACGGTCAGGTCCAGGATGTGGTAGACGATGAACAGCAGCACGATCACGCCGCCCCAGCGCATGGTGCGGGTGGTGTAGTTGCCCTTCACCTTGTTGCCGGTCGCGTACTTCACCGGACGCGCCTTGCGGGCCCGCAGCGCCAGGAGGGTCGCGGCCCAGATGTGGCCGATCACGGCCAGCATCAGCACGATGCGGACCACCCAGACGAAGCCCTCCCAGCCGAGTACCGGCTGCAGGAGCGTGCGAAGCCAGATCGCGTACTCGTTGATCGAGGTCTGACCCCAGAAGATCTGGAGGTTCCCGATCATGTGCACGACGAGGTACAGCACCAGGAACACGGAGCTGACCGCGATCACGAATTTGAGCAGGACGGCCGGGATCCGCGGCCGCTCGGCTCGCGCGGGTACTCCGGGCGCCGGAGTTGCGGGGGCTCCTCCGCTGGCCTTCTTGGCTGCCGAGCCCCGATTAGACACCTGTGTCGCCACGCGGTCAGTGCACTACTCAGGAGTCGGACCGTCCAATGCATGGAGTCGGCATGATCCATGCACGTACGCTATACACGTGACACTTCAGCAGCTTGCGTACTTCGTGGCGGTCGCGGACGTGCGCAGCTTCACGCGGGCGGCCGATACGGTAGGTGTCGCACAGCCCACACTCTCGCGGCAGCTCAAGGCCCTGGAGGACGATCTGGGCGCCCCTCTGGTGAACCGCGGGAAGATCGTCACGCTCACCCCCGCGGGCGAGGCGCTGCTTCCGCTCGCCCGCCGGATGCTCGCCGACATGGACCTCGCCCGCACCTCCGTCGCCGAGCTCGTCGGCCTGCGGACGGGCCGGGTGCGGGTCGGCGCGACGCCGTCGATGTGCATCGGCCTGCTCGCCGACGTGCTGCGGCTCTTCCACGAGCGGTACCCCGAGATCCACCTCGAGCTGGCCGAGAACGGTTCGCAGTCGCTCGTACGCGACCTCGCCCGCGGCGCCCTCGACGTGGCGCTGGTCATCGTGCCGCCCTCCGGCGTCGATCCCGCCCTGCACACGCTGCCCCTCCTGCGCGAGCGGCTCTCCGTGGCCTCGCCGAGGTCCGGCCGGCCTCCCTCCTCCCGCGGATCGATGACGGTCGCCGAGCTGTCCCGGCGCTCGTTGGTGATGGTGCGGCAGGGCTACGACCTGCGCGAGGTCACGCTCGACGCCTACCGCGCCGCCGGCGTGACGCCCAAGTTCGCGGTGGAGGGCGGGGAGATGGACGCCGTCCTGCGACTCGTCGAGGCCGGTACCGGCGTCGCCGTGGTGCCCGACCTGGTGTTCGCCGGGCGTCCCCGGTTGCGGCGGACGGTGCTGACCCCACCGCTCTACCGCACGGTCGCCCTCGCCCGCCGCACGGACATCGCGCCCACCCACGCCGCCCAGGCCTTCATCGACACCCTGCTCGCCTACATCGGCTCGGTCGCCGCCACCGGCGGTCTCTCGGCCGACGTCCAGGTACTGCACCGGGCGAAGGAGTAGAGCCGCCCCGCTCCCGGACGAGGACAGGGCGTCGGCATCCCGGCGCCGGTTCGCGCAGAGCATCGGTGACCCCATGCACCCAGGCTCGTGTACGAGCGCTCGAACCCCTGTGCGGAGCCTCGGAGGGCCGTCAGTCGAGGTGGGCGGGACCGAGTTCGTCCTCGTCGGCGCCGTGCTCGGCGAGGGCGGTGCGGACGACCCGGTACGCGATCGGCGGTGGGTAGCCCTTGCGCGCGAGCATGCCGAGCAGCCGGCGGCCGGCCTTCTGGCGGTCCTCGGGGCCGGTCACGGTGAGGGTGCGGAGGCGGCGGTCGACGAGCTCGCGGGCCCGCTGCTCCTCGGCGGCGTCGTCGACCTCGGTCAGCGCGGTGTCGGCGACCTCCTTGTCGATACCCTTCCGCCGGAGTTCCTGCGCGATCGCCCGGCGACCGAGGCCCCGGGCGCGGTGCCGGGAACGTACCCATGCGTCGGCGAAGGCCTGGTCGTCGATCAGGCCGACCTCGTCGAACCGCTCGAGGACCTTCTCCGCGATCTCGTCGACGACGCCCTTCTGGCGCAGCTTCGTGGCGAGCTCGTGCTTCGAGCGGGCGCGGTCGGTGAGCAGCCGCAGGCAGATCTCCTTGGCCGCGGCCTCCTGCTCCGCCGGGGACCGCGTGTCCTCGGCCGGCTCGCCCTCGGCCCCGCGGCGGCGTCCCCGGCCCGCGTCGGGATCGTCCTGGGTGCGGCCGCTGTCGGCGGTCGTGCCGCTCCCCGACTGCCGGACACCACGCGTCCCGTCCCTGCGCCATCGAGGCTCGCGATCGGTCGACGGCTCGGACTCGTGACTTCCCTCGGCGCGGCCGGTGCCGCCCGCGCGCCGGGCCCGGCGGATCCGGAGGTCCGCGAGGGAGAGGACCGTGGCCTGATCCGCCGGCGCGTCGAGCTCCCCCAGCTCCGCGGCCTCGGGCGCCACGGACGGACCGGTTTCGAGGGTGTCGAGGTCGACGAGCCCGATCCGCCGTTCCCGATGGGGGTCGGGGCCGGCGGCGCCTGCACGCGCCTCCGCGGCTCGGCCGGCGCCGGCGGTCCGGGCAGGGTCGACCGGCCCGGAGTCGTGTGGCCCTCGGTCGTGCGGCCCGGCCTCGCCCGCCCCTGAGACATCCGCCCCTGAGACATCCGCCCCTGAGACATCCGCCCCTGAGACATCCGCCCCTGAGGAATCCGAGCCTGAGACATCCGAGCCTGAGGCATCGGGCTCGGCATCGACGTGCCCGGCCACGAGGTCCGCGGACATCAGTCGGTCCCCGGCCGCCGGGGACCGGGACTCCGCCGGGTCGAGGTCGTCGAACGAGACGACCGAGGCTGCTTCCCGCGGAGCCGGCTCGAGCTCGTCGGGCGACATCCGGCGACGGGCCGGCCGCGGTGCAGGCAGCGGTGACCCGCCCCCCGCCTCGCCGGAGCCGGAGATCGCCACGATCAGAAGTCGACGGGCGCGGGCAGCGGCTCGACCTGCTCGGCGTCGGCATCGAGCACCGCACCGATCCCGAGCTTCTCCTTGATCCGCTTCTCGATCTCCGCGGCGATGTCGGGGTTCTCCTTGAGGAACTTGCGGGCGTTCTCCTTGCCCTGCCCCATCTGGTCGCCCTCGTACGTGTACCAGGCGCCGGACTTGCGGATGATCCCCTGCTCGACGCCGACGTCGATCAGCGAGCCCTCACGGCTGATACCGACGCCGTAGAGCACGTCGAACTCGGCCTGCTTGAACGGCGGGGCCACCTTGTTCTTCACGACCTTGACCCGGGTGCGGCTGCCGACCATGTCGGTGCCGTCCTTCAGGGTCTCGATGCGCCGGATGTCCAACCGGACGGAGGCGTAGAACTTGAGCGCCTTACCGCCCGTCGTGGTCTCGGGGGACCCGAACATCACGCCGATCTTCTCGCGCAGCTGGTTGATGAAGATCGCGGTGGTGCCGGAGGCGCTGAGCGCACCGGTGATCTTGCGGAGCGCCTGGCTCATGAGGCGGGCCTGCAGACCGACGTGGCTGTCGCCCATCTCGCCCTCGATCTCGGCGCGGGGCACGAGCGCGGCCACCGAGTCGATGACGATGACGTCCAGCGCGCCGGAGCGGATCAGCATGTCCGCGATCTCCAGCGCCTGCTCACCGGTGTCCGGCTGCGAGACCAGCAGCTCGTCCGTGTTCACGCCGAGTGCCTTGGCGTACTCCGGGTCCAGCGCGTGCTCCGCGTCGATGAACGCGGCCGTGCCGCCCGCGGCCTGCGCGTTCGCCACGGCGTGCAGCGCGACCGTGGTCTTGCCGCTGGACTCCGGGCCGTAGATCTCCACGACCCGGCCCCGGGGCAGCCCGCCCACGCCGAGCGCCACGTCGAGCGCGATCGATCCGGTGGGGATCACGCCGATCGGCGGACGCGTGTCGTCCCCCAGGCGCATCACCGAACCCTTGCCGTGGTTCTTCTCGATCTGGGCGAGGGCGAGCTGGAGCGCCTTCTCGCGGTCGGGAGTGCTCATCTGACTACCTCGCTCGGTGCGGGACGGGCCTGTGTTCGCTGTGTTCGCTGTGTTCGACGACTTCCGGGGAGCCACGGAGAAACCGTATTGGGTCCCCCCGACAGTTCCGGTACTCGCGCCCCCGCTGTGGACAACCGGGGCCGGGTGTGGAAGCCACGGTATACGAACACGTGTTCGATGCCGAGACCGACACGCCGATCGGCTATCGTGCGGCGCCGAGCGGCGCGCCCCCGCCCGAGCCGGTCGGGCGGGGCGCGTCGTCGGTCAGTCGTCCCGGCCCAGCCTGCGGTCCTCCGGCACGTCGTAGGCCTCGCAGATGACCTGCCACACCCGCTTGGGGTCGATGCCCGCCTCGATGGCCTGCTCCGCACTGCGTCCGCCGAGCTCGGCGAACACGTGGTCGCGCGCCAGCGAGCCCGCCCGCATCTCGCCGAACTCATCGTGCATCAGGGTCCGGAACTGGCTCAGTCGCACCCGGCCGAGGGTAGTCACGCGACGGCGCACCACGCGCCCGCGCCGCGGGAATCACGCGCCCGCGCGACGGCGGAACAGCGCACCGCACGCCAGCACCCCGAGCAGGCCCGGCCCGCCCCACCAGGCCACCGCCAGCAGCGGGGACGTCCCCACCGGCGCGTCCAGCAGCCCCCGGACCGCGTCGATCAACGGCGTGACCGGCTGGTGCCCGGCGAACCCGCGCAGCACCGCGGGCATGGCCTCCGGCGGCACGAACCCGCTCGAGACGTACGGCAGGAACAACAGCACGAAGGACAGCGCCCCGGCAGCGTCGGGGCTCGCGACCAGCAGGCCGAACGCCGCGGACAGCGCCGACACCCCGGCCATCAGCAGCGCCAGCAGCCCCGCCACGACCAGCCAGTCGAGGGGCGACGCGGCCGGCCGGAAGCCGAGCAGCAGCGCCACACCGACGACCACCGCCGTCGACACGAGGTTGCGGGCCACGCTCGCGAGGACGTGCCCCACCAGCACGGCGGATCCGAGCACCGGCAGCGAGCGGACGCGGTCGACCACTCCCGTCGTCATGTCCTGGTTGACCCCGACGGCCGTCTGCGCCGAGCCGTGCGCCGCGCAGAGCACGATCACGCCCGGCACCACGTAGGTCAGGGAGTCCGCGCCGCTCGCGCCGGTGGACATCGCGCCGCCGAACACGGAGACGAACACCAGCAGGATCAGCACCGGCAGCACGTCGACCAGGCCGAGGGCGATGTCCAGCCGCCGCGCCATGCCGCCGGAGTAGGTCGAGACGCGCCGGTCGGCCGCCTCCACCAGGTCGAACCGCTCCAGCAGGGTCCGCGCGCGCTCACGCGCGGCCGCCTTCGTGAGGTGCCGCAGCCGGCCATCGTCACGAGGTTCTCGCGCCCGCCGAGCACCTCGTCGACCGTGGCGTGCTGGCCGGTGAGGCGGTCTGGAAGGCCGGGCCCGGCACCGCGGGCGGGAGGGGCTCTCGCTCGCCCGGATCGTGGCCGCGGCGATCGAGATCGCCGACGCCGAGGGTCTCGACGCCGTGTCAATGAGCCGCGTCGCGAAGGCGGGTTTCACGCCGATGTCGCTCTATCGGCACGTGGGCGGCAAGGAGGAGTTGCTCCTGCACATGCAGGACGTCGCCGTCGGGCCGCCGCACGCGGAGCTCGACCCCGCCCCCGGCGCCGGCTGGCGGGAGTGTGTGGAGCGCTGGGCCTGGGCGACGGTGCGCCACATGCGCGCCCATCCGTGGATCCTGCAGACCGTGCCGATGTTGGGGCCGCCGGCCACGCCGAACCAGCTGAGCTGGCTGGAGTACGGGTTGCGGGCGCTGCGCCCCACGCCGCTCGCCGAACCGGAGAAGCTCTACGTCATCCTGATGCTCAACGCGCACACCTTCGGCGACCTGACCTTCCACGAGGCCGAGACGGCGGACACCCCCGAGTCGGCCTACGAGACGCTCTTCACCCGGTTCCTCGACCCCGCGCGGTTCCCCGCCCTGCTCGAGGCGTTCGCGGAGGGCGCGTTCGCGGAGGGCCCGGACCCGGCCGAGGACCGCGACGCCCAGTTCCGGTTCGGGCTGGACCGGATCCTCGACGGTGTCGCGCGGCTGATCGGGACACGGGCAGGATGACGTCGTGATCCAGCAGGTATGGGCCGCGCTCGGCGGCGACCCCGCAGAGCTCCGGCGGCTCACGACGACCGGCCCCGTACCCACGCTGAGCAGCCGGTTCCCCGTGACCGAGTTCGGCACGGCGACGATCGGGGCGGCCCTGCTCGCGGCCACGGCCGACGCGGGCCGGCCCGTCGGGATCGACACCCGGCAGGCCGCCGTCGCGTTGCGCAGCGAACGGTACCTGCGGCGGGACGGGGCGAGCCCGGGCAACCCGTTCGACCCCCTGTCCGCCTTCCACCCGACGGCCGATGGCGTGCTGCGCCTCCACGCGAACTACCCCTGGCACGCGGCCGCGGCCCGGCGGGTCCTGGACCTCGCCCCGGAGGCCGGCCCCGAGGAGGTGCGGGCCGCGATCGCCGGGTGGCGCAAGGTCGAGCTGGAGACCGCGCTGCACGAGGCCGGCGGGGTCGCCGCGGCCACCCGGACCGAGGAGGAGTGGGCGGCCACCGACGCCGGGCGCGCCGCCCGCGCGCTACCCCTGGTGGAACGGCGTGTGCTGGGCGAGGCCCGGCCGCGACCGGCCCGCCGGGCCCGGGTGCTCGATCTGACGCGCGTGATCGCGGGTCCGGTCGCCACCCGCGTCCTCGCCGCGCACGGCGCCGACGTGCTGCGACTCGACCCGCCGCACCGCCCGGAGCTGCCCGCGCAGGCCTGGGACACGCTGCCCGGCAAGCGGTCGGCGATCGCCGAGCTGCCGGCGGAGGACCTGCTCGCCGGCGCCGACGTCGTCGTGACGGGGTACCGGCCGGGATCGCTGGACCGCTTCGGGCTGGCCCCGGAGGAGCTGGCCGCGCGACATCCCGGGCTCGTCGTCGTCACGTTGTCGGCGTGGGGGCACACGGGTCCGTGGGCAGGGCGACGGGGGTTCGACAGCCTCGTGCAGTCCGCGTGCGGGATCGGGGTCACCGAGGGGTCCGCCACCGCTCCGGGCGCCCTGCCCGCCCAGGTCCTCGACCACGCGACCGGCTACCTCGGCGCGGCCGGGGCGCTGCTGGCGCTCGCCGCCCAGCGCCGGTCCGGCGGGACCCACCACGTCCGCCTCGCCCTGGCGGGCACGGCGGCGTTCCTGCAGGCCCTGCCCCGCACCGAACCGGGCGCCGCGGAGGTCGATCCCGCCCCCCACCTGGAGGAGCTCGGCCCGTTCACGCTCGCCTCGCCCCCGGGCACCGTCGACGGCGCGCCGCTGCACTGGCCCTCGCCCGCGGACTACGGCGGCGCGCGGCCGGCGTGGCTACCCTGACCGGTATGTCCGATCCCACCGGCCTGTCGTCACCGCTCGGCCAGGCTGTGGTCGTGCTGATGCTCCTGGCCTCGCTCACCCTCCTGATCCGCTGGTGGGTACAGAACCGCAAGCGCTGAGGCCCTCGCCCGGGCGGGTGCGTCGGGGTCGCCGCCGGCTGTCGCGAGCACCGTCGCCCCCTCGTAGAGCAGGTGCAGCGCGGCCCCGACCGCCTCCGGGTGCCCCTCTGCCCGCGCGCGCTCGACCAGGTAGGCCCGCATCCACTCCTTCTCCGCCCGGATCACGGGCTCGGCCGGGTGCCCGGTCCCGCCGATCTCCGCGTAGGCGTTGACGAAGGCGCAGCCGCGGTCCTGCTCGCGCAGCCAGAGGGCCAGGACGTCGAACACGTCCTCCACCGGCCGCCCGCGCATGTGCTCGTGCAGGAACTCCTGCCACACGCCGGTGCGGCGCTCGAGGTAGAGCGCGACCAGGGCGTCCTTCGAGCCGAAACGGTCGTAGAGCGTCTTCTTCGTGGTGCCGGCGGTCTCGGCGATGAGGTCGACGCCCACGGCCCGGATCCCGTGCCGATAGAACAGCGCGGAGGCCGCCGCGATCAGCTTCTCGCCCGCAGGGGTGCTCATACACTGCGAGTATACCGACCGGTGTGGTTACTTCAGAACCGTGAGACGAGACGCGGTCGCGGGCGCGGCGTTCGTGCTGTTCTGGAGCTCGGGGTTCGTCGGGGCCGAACTGGGAACCGGCTACACCGGGGCGGACACGTTGCTCGCGTGGCGCTACCTGGTGGCCGCCGCCGTCCTGTGGCTGGTCCTCGCGGTGCGCCGCAGCCCGGTCCCGCGCGGGGCGCCTGCCCGCCAAGTCCTGCTCGGCACCCTCTCCCAGGTGCTCTACCTCGGCGGCGTGGTGACGGGGGTGGGGCTCGGGGTCCCGGCGGGGACCGCGGCGCTGGTGGCGGCGTTGCAGCCGTTGGTCGTCGCGACGGCGGCCGGCCGGCTCCTCGGCGAGCGTACGACCGCCCGGCAACGGGTCGGGCTGGCGGCCGGGCTGGCCGGGGTCGCGCTGGTGGTGGCGGGCGACCTCGGCCCGGGCACCGCCCCGGCCTGGGCCTTCCTGCTGCCGGTGGGCGGGATGCTGGCGCTGTCGGCGGGGACGGCGCTGGAGCGCCGGATGCGGCCACCGGAGAGCCCGCTCACGGCCATGGCGCTGCAGTCCACCACGGGCGCGGTCCTGTTCACGGCCGTCGCCGCCCTGGCCGGGAACCTCCACCCGCCCGCCGAGCCGGGCTTCTGGGGCGCGGTGGCCTGGGTGGTGGTGCTGTCGTCCTTCGGCGGCTACGGCACCTACCTGGTGGTCCTGCGCCGCAGCGGGCCGACGCGGGTGTCCGCGCTGCTGTACCTCACCCCGCCCACGACCATGCTCTGGACCTTCCTGATGTTCGGCGATGTCCCGGTACTGCCGGCCGTCCCCGGCATCGCGCTGTGCGCCGTCGGGGTCTGGCTCGTGCTCGGCCGGCGGGGACCTGCTCGGTGCGAAACTGTCGGTGCCCGGGCGCATGATGGGAACCGTGAGCTCGCTGGAGGGTTTCTCCCCCGCCACCCGGGACTGGTTCGGGGGCGCCTTCGCCGCGCCCACGGCCGCCCAGGAGGGCGCGTGGAGCGCAGCCCAGGCGGGGCGCAACGCGCTGGTCGTGGCACCGACCGGGTCGGGTAAGACGCTCGCCGCGTTCCTCTGGGCGCTGGACCGGCTGGCGTCGGAGCCGGTGCCCGAGGAGCGCACCCGCCGGTGCCGGGTGCTGTACGTGTCCCCGCTGAAGGCCCTGGCGGTCGACGTGCAGCGCAACCTGCGCGCCCCGCTCACCGGGATGCGCCAGGAGGCGCAGCGGCGCGGGGACCCCGTCCCGGACATCACGGTCGGCATGCGCACCGGGGACACCCCGGCGGACGAGCGGCGCAGGTTCGCCCGCACCCCGCCGGACGTGCTGGTCACCACCCCGGAGTCGTTCTTCCTGCTGCTCACCTCCGCCGCGCGGGAGTCGCTGCGCGGGGTGGAGACCGTGATCCTCGACGAGGTGCACGCGGTCGCGGCGACCAAGCGCGGTGCGCACCTGGCTTTGTCCCTGGAGCGGCTCGACGAGCTGCTGGAGAGGCCCGCCCAGCGGATCGGCCTGTCCGCCACCGTCCGCCCGCTCGACGAGGTGTCGACCTTCCTGTCCGGCGCGCGGCCGGTCGAGGTGGTCCAGCCGAGGACCCCGAAGACGATCGAGGTCCGGGTCGAGGTCCCCGTGCCGGATCTCGCCGCGCTCGACGAGCGGCCGGCCCCGGGCAGCGCGGACGAGGAGGTCATCGGGTCCGCGGCCGGCGGCGCCCAGCGGCCCTCGATCTGGCCCGCGGTGGAGAAGCGGCTGCTCGATCTCGTGCGCGGGCACCGCTCGACCATCGTGTTCGCCAACTCGCGGCGGCTGGCCGAGCGGCTCACCGCCAAGCTCAACGAGCTGGCCGTCGAGGAGGCCGGGGAGGCCGTCGAGCTGGACCGCTTCCCCGCCGAGGCGATCGGCGAGTCCGGGGTGGGCGGCGGCGCGCCCCCCGTGGTGGCCAAGGCGCACCACGGCTCGATGTCCCGCGAGCAACGCACGCTCGTGGAGGAGGAGCTCAAGAGCGGCCGGCTGCCGTGCGTGGTGGCGACCTCGAGCCTCGAGCTGGGCATCGACATGGGCGCGGTGGACCTCGTCGTGCAGGTGGAGGCGCCGCCGAGCGTGGCGTCCGGGCTGCAGCGCGTCGGCCGCGCCGGGCACCAGGTCGGCGCCGTGTCGCAGGGCGTGGTGTTCCCGAAGTTCCGCGGGGACCTCGTCTCGTGCGCGGTCGTCGCCGAGCGGATGACCGGCGGGGCGATCGAGTCCATGCGCTACCCCCGCAACCCGCTCGACGTGCTGGCCCAGCAGGTCGTCGCCATGGTCGCGATGGACCCCTGGACGGTCGGGGAGCTGGCCGCCGTCGTCCGCCGGGCCGCGCCCTTCGCCGCCCTGCCGGACTCGGCGCTGCACTCGGTCCTCGACATGCTGGCGGGGCGCTACCCCTCGGAGGAGTTCGGCGAGCTGCGCGCCCGGATCACGTGGGACCGGGTCACTGACGAGCTGCGGGGCCGGCCCGGGGCGCAACGCCTCGCGGTCACCTCCGGCGGCACGATCCCCGACCGGGGCCTGTTCACCGTCATGACGCCGGGTGGGGCCGACGGCGCGGGGTCGCGCGTCGGCGAGCTCGACGAGGAGATGGTCTACGAGTCCCGGGTGGGCGACACGTTCCTGCTCGGCACGTCGAGCTGGCGGGTCGAGGACATCACGCACGACCGCGTGATCGTCACGCCCGCGCCCGGCGAGCCGGCGCGCATGCCGTTCTGGAAGGGCGAGTCGATCGGGCGGCCGCTGGAGCTGGGCCGGGCGGTGGGTGGGTTCGTCCGGGAGATGGCCGGGCTGGCGGACGAGGAGGCCCGGGCCCGGGCGGCCGCGGCCGGGCTGGACGAGTGGGCCACCGACAACCTGCTCTCCTACCTGCACGAGCAGCGCGAGGCCACGCGGCACGTGCCGAGCGACCGCACGATCCTGGTCGAGCGGTTCCGGGACGAGCTGGGCGACTGGCGGCTCGTGGTCCACTCCCCCTTCGGCTCCCAGGTCAACGGGCCGTGGGCGCTCGCCATCGCGGCGCGGATGCGGGAGAAGCGCGGGGTCGAGGTGCACGCGGCCGGCGCGGACGACGGGATCGTCCTGCGCCTGCCCGACGCGCTCGACGACAGCGGCGGCGAGGTCGTGCCCACCGCCGAGGACGTGCTGCTCGAACCCGGTGAGGTCGAGCAGATCGTGGTGGCAGAGCTGGGCAACTCGTCGCTGTTCGCCTCGCGGTTCCGCGAGTGCGCGGCCCGGGCGCTGCTGCTCCCCCGCCGCGACCCGAAGCGGCGCAGCCCGCTGTGGCAGCAGCGGCAGCGCTCGGCGCAGCTGCTGGCCGTGGCGGGCAGGTTCGAGCAGTTCCCGATCACGCTCGAGGCGATGCGCGAGTGCGTGCAGGACGTCTACGACCTGCCCGGCCTGCGCGAGCTGATGTCCGACGTGGAGTCGCGCAAGGTCAAGGTGGTCGAGGTGGCCACCCCGCAGCCCTCGCCCTTCGCGCGCAGCCTGCTGTTCGGCTACATCGGCATGTTCCTGTACGAGATGGACGCACCGCTGGCCGAGCGCCGCGCCGCGGCCCTCTCGTTGGACTCCACGCTGCTCGCCGAGCTGCTGGGTTCCGAGGCGATCCGCGAGCTCCTCGATCCCGAGGTCCTGGCCGAGGTCGAGGCATCGCTGCAGCGCACGGCGCCCGATCGGCACGCGCGCGACGCCGAGGGCGCGGCCGACCTGCTGCGCTTCGTCGGCGACCTGTCCGAGGCGGACGGGCGGGCCCGCGGTGTGGAGCCCGCGTGGTTGGCCGAGCTCGAGGCGCAACGCCGGGCGATCCGGGTGCGGATCGCCGGCGAGGAGCGGTTCGTCGCGATCGAGGACGCGGGCCGCATCCGGGACGCGCTGGGCGCCCCGCTGCCCGTCGGCGTGCCGGAGACGTTCACCGAGCCCGTGCCGGACCCGCTGGGCGACCTGGTGCTGCGCTACGCGCGGACGCACGGTCCGTTCACGGCTGCGGAGTGCGCGACGCGCTTCGGGCTGGGCGTCGCGGTCCTGGCCGGCGTGCTCGACCGGCTGACCGGCGTCGGGCGGCTGGTCCGCGGCGAGCTGCGCCCGCAGGCCGCCGGCGGCGGAGAGGGCTCGGTCGAGTACTGCGACGCCGAGGTCCTGCGCCGGCTGCGCCGCGCCTCGCTGGCGCGGCTGCGGGCCGAGGTCGAACCCGTGGAGCAGCGTGCCCTCGGCCGATTCCTGCCCGCGTGGCAGGGCGTCCGCACGCACGCCGGCGGCGAGCGGCGCGGCCGCATGCGACGCGCTCCCGGCCCCGAGGACGTGCTCGGCGTGGTCGAGCAGCTGGCCGGGGCACCGCTGCCGGCCAGTGCGCTGGAATCGCTGATCCTTCCCGCGCGGCTGCCCGGCTACACCCCCGCCCTGCTCGACGAGCTCACCGCCGCCGGCGAGGTCACCTGGACCGGGTGCGGGCCGCTGGCCGGCAGCGACGGCTGGCTGGCCGTGGCCCCGGCCGACGTCGCGGACCTGCTGCTCCCCGAGCCCGAGCTCGAGGTCGCGGGCACGCCGCTGCACCGGGCGCTGCTCGCCGCGCTCGGCCTGCCCGAGCTCGGCGAGCCCGCGGTGGGCGGCGGCGCCCTGTTCTTCCGCCAGCTCGCCGACCAGGCCGGCCGCACGCTCGTGGCGCAGGGCGAGGAGGCCCCGACCGACGACGCCGCCGTCACCGCGATCTGGGACCTCGTCTGGGCCGGGCTGCTCACCAACGACACTCTCGGCCCCCTGCGGGCCCGGCTGGGCGGGGGTGGCCGGGGCTCCGGCGGCCGCGGCGGGCCCGCACACCGGACCCGGCGCACCGCCTCCCGCGGGCGGTACGCCCAGCTGCGCGCCGGCCGCCCGCAGATGCCGAGCCGCACGGGGCCGCCCTCGGTCGGCGGCCGGTGGGCGCTCGCGGTGGACCGCGAGCCGGACCCCACGCGCCGGGCGCACGCGCGGGCCGAGGCGTTCCTGGAACGGCACGGCGTGCTGACCCGGGGCGCGCTGGGCACCGAGCGGGTCACCGGCGGGTTCGCCGCGGTCTACAAGGTGCTGCGGGCGATGGAGGACTCCGGGCGGGTGCGGCGCGGGTACGTCGTCGAGGGTCTGGGAGCGGCGCAGTTCGCCGTCCCCGGGGCGATCGACCGGATCCGCGCCTTGTCCAGCCCGGACGGGAGCCCCGCGGCGAGCGGATCGGCGGCGGGCACCGTGGCGGGCCGCCCCCCGCCCGGTGGGGACGGGCGGCCGCGCGGATTCGAGGACTTCTCCGCGAACGGCTCGGAAGGCTTCCCGGAGGAGGGCGGCGGCTCCCACCTCGACGGCCCCGGCTCGCACCTCGACAGTCCTCACCTCGACGGGCGGCACTTCGCCGGTGCGGGCCGCGCACCCCACCATGCGGGCGGCGGCTCCGGCCTGTCGCGGGTGGTGCTGGCGGCGGCCGACCCGGCCCAGCCGTACGGCGCGGCACTGTCGTGGCCGGCGACCGTCGGCGACTCGAAGCACCGCCCCGGGCGGAAGGCGGGGGCGCTGGTCGTGCTGGTGGAGGGGGCGCCGGCGCTGTATGTCGAGCGCGGCGGCAGGTCCCTGCTGTCCTTCACCACGGAGTACGACGAGCTGTCGGCGGCCGCACACGCCCTGGCCGGCGCGGTCCACGAGGGCTGGCTCGGCACGCTCGCGGTGGAGCGAGCCGACGGGGGCGGGGCCCTGGGCTCCGAGCTGGCCGAGGTGCTCACCGAGGCCGGCTTCCGCGTCACCCCGAAGGGCCTGCGCCTCCGGGCCTGAGCGCCGGCTCGGCCGATGCCCGCACCGGGGGTTCGCCGCACCGCACACCTGCCGCAGCACCTGCGTGGGCCACCCAGCGGTGTGCGAGGCGGCCGCCGCGGGCGTACCGGCTCCCGGCGCGGTACCCGCACGAGAGCGATCGTTCAGGCTTCCGGCGGCTGCAGGCGCCCGCATCACGGGCGATGATCGGGTGACCGACTCCGATGCCGTGGGAGGTCCGATCCGTGACGACCGTCGAGTACGACTTCGACCCCGAGCTCGCCGCCGCCATCCCGGTGCTGCCGGTCCTCGACGTCGGCGACCTGCCGGCCGCACGGGCCGTCCTGGCCGGTCTCCGCGCCCAGCTCCCCGCACCGGACGAGACGGGCGTGACGGTGACCGAGGTCCTGGTCCCGGGACCCGAGGGCGCGCCCGACGTGCCGCTGCGGATCTACCGGCCCGACGAGCCCGCGGGCCCGGCCGGCATCCTCGACGTGCACGGCGGCGGCTTCATCATGGGCGACCTCGACGGCAGCCATGCCGGCAACATCGCGATCGCCCGGGACGTCGGCGCCGTGCTGGTCACCGTGGACTACCGGCTCGCGCCGGAGCACCCCTTCCCGGCCGGCCTCGAGGACTGCTACGCGGGGCTCGTCTGGTTCGCCGAGCACGCCGAGGAGTTCGGCGTCGACCCCGACCGGATCGCGATCCACGGGATCAGCGCGGGCGGCGGCCTGTGCGCCGCCCTCGCGATGCTGGCCCGGGACCGCAGCGGCCCGGCGATCGCCTTCCAGTACCTCGGCGTCCCCGAGGTCGACGACCGGCTGGAGACACCGAGCATGCGCGCCTTCACCGACACCCCGATCTGGAACCGGCCGAACGCGGTCGTGAGCTGGGATTCCTACCTCGGCGAGGGCGTCCGCGGCACGGACTCGGTCCCGCCGTACGCGGCACCGGCCCGGGCCACCGACCTGAGCGGCCTGCCGCCCGCCTACGTCTCGGTGATGGCCTTCGACCCGCTGCGCGACGAGGGCATCGCCTACGCGCTGGCCCTGCAGACGGCCGGCGTCCCGGTGGAGCTGCACCTGTTCCCGGGCACCTTCCACGGCTCGTCGCTCATCGAGGACGCCACGATCTCGAAGCGGGAGGCCGCGGAGCGGGTCGCGGTGCTCCGGCAGGCCCTGGAGCTGCCCCGACCCGACTGAGTCCACCCCGGACCGGGGACACCGGTCCGCGGCCGGTAGGGGTGCCGCAGGTGCGCCCGCACCAGCATCGCCATGCGCCGTGCGGGGGTGCCCGCGGCGTCGAGCAGGGGCAGGTTCTCCTCGCACGGCTCGCGCGTGACGGTCAGGCAGACCGCGTAGAGGATCTCCTCCTTCGCCGCGAAGTGGTGGTGAAGGCTGGCCCCGCGGATGCCGACCGCGTCACCGATGGTGGCGCGGGCAGCGGGCGGGTGTACTGCTCGGCGAACGCGCTCACGCGAAGAGTCGGGAGCCGTCGGTGTCAGCGATGACCGGGTCCGCGACCGGTTCGCGGGTCAGTTTCCGCGGGAAGCCCTTGGCCGGGTAGCCGATGGCGACGTGGGCGGCCGTGATGATGCCGTCCGGGATCTCGAGCAGCTTCCGCACCTCGGGCTCGGAGTGGCAGAGCAGGGTGGTGACCGCGGAGGCGACGCCCTGGTCGCGCAGCGCGAGGCAGACGTTCTGCATGACCGGGTAGATCGACGCCCCGCCGACCACGGAGAGCCGGCCGAGCTCGTGGTCTGTGGGGTGCAACCCGTCGAGCTCGGCGCAGACCACCACGATCGCGGGGGCGTCGGCGAGGTTCTCGGCGAAATGGTCGGCGTCGGCGACCGTCTTCGGCACGGCCCCGACCCGGACGTCGCCGATCCCCACCCCGGCCAGGTAGGCCTTCCACGGCGGCAGGTAGAGCTCGGCGAGCGCGCGCTTGCGCTCCGGGTCCCGGACCACGATCCAGCGCAGCGGCTGACGGTTGCCGCCCTGCGGGCCGAACCGGGCGGCGTCGAACGCGCGGTGGAGCACCTCGTCGGGCACCGGGTCCGGGGTGAAGTACCGGCAGGTGCCGGCGGTCCGCATGGCCTCGGTCAGCTCCATTGCTGCCTCCCTCGCCGCCGTTAGGGTGCTGTATCAGCTGACCGGGGACCGGCGCCGGCTCGCCGAGGACATGGGCTTCGCCCCGGTCGAGGTGCGGCGGGCCCCGCCGGACGCGCCCCGCGCGATCGTCATCTGCGCCGGCGTGTCCGGGATGCTCGCGGCGATCCGGCTGGCCGAGGCCGGGATCGAGCACGTCGTGCTGGAGAAGAACGTCGACGTCGGCGGCACCTGGCTCGAGAACTCCTACCCGGGCGCGGGTGTGGACACCCCGAGCCACCTGTACTCGTACTCGTTCGCGCCGCGCGACTGGACCACCCACTTCGGCAAGCGCGACGAGGTGTGGGAGTACCTGCGTGCGGTCGCCGACCGACACGACCTGCGGGAGCGGCGCTCGCCGCAGTGGGCCGCGCCCAACGAGGTCTACTTCTCCCCCGTCGCCGAGGGGCCCGCTACCTGATCGAGCACGTGCCCTTCCACCGGCTCTGGTACCGCACCCGGCTCGCCTGGAACACCAACGACCGGGTCCACCCGGGGCTGCAGAAGGACCCGGAGTGGGAACATCCCGAGCGGTCGGTCAACGCCCTCAAGGACGGCCACCGACGCGTGTTCACCCGCTATCTGGAGGCCGAGCTCGCCGGCCGGCCCGATCTGATCGCCAAGGCGTTGCCGGACTACCCGCCCTTCGGCAAGCGGATGCTGCTGGACAACGGCTGGTTCGCGGCCCTGCGCCGGGACGACGTCACGACGAGGCGCACGAGGCGCACGAGGCGCACGAGGCCATGATCTGGACCCATCCCGGGATGCGGAACTGGTACCGCAACGCCGCCGGCCGGGTCGTCTCCGCGCTGCCCTGGCGGATCGTCGACTACTGGCGGATGACGCGGGAGCCCGACCTGCGGGAGTACCGGATCGACTCCGGCACCGGTGACGGCGCCGACTACAGCGCCGAGCCCGCCTGCCAGTCCGCCCAGCTCAGCTCCCAGTCGCCGTAGGTGTCGTAGACCGGCAGCGGCGCGCCTCCCGAGTGGGAGATCTCGACGACGTCGCCCAGTCCGAAGTGGTCGTAGAACCACTGGGCGTCGGCCGGGGCGAGGTTGACGCAGCCGTGGGAGACGTTGGCGCTGCCCTGCTGCCCGACGGACCACGGTGCCGAGTGCACGAACTCGCCGTCGTTGGAGATCCGCAGGTCGAGGTCGACCTTCTCCTTGTAATAGCCGGGCTGGCCCTCGCACACGCCGTAGGTGCAGGAGTCCATGACGATGGACGGCTGCTTGTCGGAGATGACGTGCGGACCGGTGTGCGAGGGGAAGCCGGGCGCGCCGAGGCTGATGTTCATCGTCTTCACCAACCGACCGTCGTCGAAGATCTGCATCTGCTCGGTGGCGCCGTCGGCCTCGGCGACCCAGGCGTCGTGCACCTCGAGGGTCATGGTCCGGTCGGTGGAGCCGTAGGTGCCGGCACCGAGGTCCACGCCGTAGAGGTCGGCCCGCACGGTCAGCGTGGTGCCCGGCTTCCAGTACTGCTTCGGCCGGTAGTGGACCTCCGTGTCGGAGATCCAGTACCAGCCGCCGGTCTGGGCCGGGCTCGAGGTCACGGTCAGGGCCTTCTCGGCGGCCGCGCGGTCGGTGACCGAATGGTCGAACCGCACCACGACCGGCTGCCCGACGCCGACGGTGGGGACCGCGTCCGGCGCCGGGACGAACGAGGGGTACGCCTCGGCCCGCGGGGCGACGGTCGCGACCGTGCCGTCGGTGTGCCCGGGCAGCCCGTCGCGGTCGACGGTGTCGACGCCGACGGTGTAGGTGGCCGAGTAGGCGAGGTCCCCGGTGGAGGTCCAGGTGTGCCCGTCGGGAGCGAGGGTGCCGTCGACGGCCTTGCCGCTGGTCACGTTCGTGACGTGCACGGCCTGCGCCGTGCCGTCCGTGACGGTCACGGTGATCGGCTCGGTCGGGTTCAGCGGCGCACCCCGGTCCGGCGTGATGTGGACGACGGGGGTGGGCGCGACGTCGACCGTCGGGCGGCCGGCGACGGGCACCAGCCCGGCCGACCCGAGGGCGCCGGCCGCCGCGTCCGGGAGGCTGCCCAGCAGGACGCCGAGGCCGAGCGCGACCACGACGGCGATCCCGAGCGCGGTGGACAGCCACCGCCGCGTTCCCCGCACCCGACCAGTCCTCCGCCCCGTCACCCGCGTCGCCCTCCGCCCTCGACCGCGGCCCATTCTGACCGGGCGCGGGGCGTGGGCCGACGGCGGTACGCGAACGTCCGGATCGGGCGTTTCCGCAGGTGACGAAGCGGACAGATCACGCGCCGACGGCGGCGACGAGCGCGCGGAGCGCCTCCTGCATCGACGCCAGGTCCGGCCCGCACTCCGCGGCCGGGCCGGGCGGGGCGCCGACCGTGATGCACCGGTCCTGGGTGAACCGGTTGACCGCGCCGTCGACGGCGTCGGCCGCCTTCGTCACCGCCTCCGGCGACGCGACCTGCCCGGCCTCGGCGCGCGCGGCCGGCACGACGTTCTGCACCTCGCGGACGAACCGCGCGCAGTTCGGGTAGATCTGCCCGGCCGGCTCGGTGGCGCACTCGTCGACGGCGATCGCCGACAACTTCGTCCGCAACGCGGGGAGGGTCGCGCTCGCCTGACCGTCGCCGCCGGTGCTCACCGCGTGCGTCGTGGGCTCACCGCACCCCGCCAGCACCCCGACCGTCACGGCTGCCGCGGCCGCGAGACGGGCCGCTCGGAACGTGCTCACCGCACCGACCCTAGGCGCCGGCACGGGGCGCGCCGTCGCGCGGGCCGGGGTAGCGTCGCCTGCGTGCCCGAGGGCGACACCGTCCACCTGGCCGGGAAGCGACTGCACGGGGCGCTCGCCGGGCACACGCTGGTGCGCGGTGAGATCCGGCACCCGCGGCTCGCCGGCGCCGATCTGACGGGACTCGGGGTCCTCGGCGTCGCCTCGGTGGGCAAGCACCTGTTCACCCGGTTCGACGACGGGCGGAGCCTGCACAGTCATTTCCGCATGGACGGTGCCTGGCACCTGTACCGGCCGGGGACGCGGTGGCGGCGGCCCGGCTTCGAGGCCCGCGCGGTGCTCGAGGTGCCGGAACGGGTGGCCGTCGGGTTCGCGTTGCACGACCTGGAGCTGCTGCCCACCACCGAGGAGTCGCGGCTGGTCGGGCACCTCGGACCGGACCTGCTCGACCCCGACTGGGGTCCCGTGCACGAGGCCGAGGCCCTGCGCCGGCTCACCGCCCGCACCGAGCACGAGCTGGGCCTGGCACTGTTGGAGCAGCGGACCATGGCCGGGGTCGGGAACCTCTACAAGACCGAGATCTGCTTCCTGCTCGGCCTCTCGCCCTGGACGCTCGTGCGGGACACCCCCGACCTGCCCGGGGTGGTGGCGCTGGCCCGGAAGTTGCTGCTCGCCAACGCCGACCGACCCGAGCAGACCACGACGGGCTCGCTACACGCCGCCGAGGCGCACTGGGTCTTCGAACGCGGCGGCCGGCCGTGCCGCCGTTGCGGCACCCGGATCCGGGTCGCCGAGCAGGGCGACGGCGTCTACGCCCGGGTCGCCTACTGGTGCCCGCGCTGCCAGCCCGGTCCGGCCCCGCGACCGACGCGCACCCGCCGTCCGCGTCGCTGATCGCCGTCGCCGGGTCGGGGTACATCCGCTCGCCCGGATCGACCGGACTGCGCGCCGGAGCCGGCGACGGCCGAGGCCCCGGCACGCGGACGCCGCCCGACCCGAGCGGGTGGGCGGCGTCCGGTGCGTGGGACCTCAGGCGGTGCCGGGCTGCTGCTGGCCCTGCGGGGTGCTCTGCGGGGCCGCCGGGATCTGCTGGGTCGGCTTCTCCTCCGCCCCGGAGATCGGGGTGCCGGCCATCGAGGCGCGGATCTGCTCCAGCCGGTTGGCGCCCGCCATGTCGGTGGTCGCCTGCTGCACCTCGAGCATCCGGCCCTGGACCGAGTTCTGGGCCAGCTCGGCCGAGCCGATCGCGTTGGCGTAGCGGCGCTCGATCTTGTCCCGGACCTCCTCCAGTGACGGGGTGTTGCCCGGCGCGGAGAGCTCGGTCATCTGCCGCAGCGACGCCGCGGCCTGCTCCTGCATCTTCGCCTGCTCGAGCTGGCTGAGCAGCTTCGTGCGCTCGGCGATCTTCTGCTGCAGGACCATCGAGTTGCGCTCCACGGCCTGCTTGGCCTGCGCCGCGGCGCTGATCGACTGGTCGTGCAGCGTCTTGAGGTCCTCGACCGACTGCTCGGCGGTGACCAGCTGGGTGGCCGTGGCCTGCGCGGCCTGCTCGTACTGCTGGGCCTTCTGCTCGTCGCCCTGGGCCCGCGCCTGGTCGGCGAGGACCAGCGCCTGGCGCGCCGACGCCTGCAGCTTCTCGATCTCCCCCAGCTGCCGGTTGAGCTTCATCTCCAGCTGGCGCTGGTTGCCGATCACGGCCGCCGCCTGCTGCGAGAGCGCCTGGTGCTGGCGCTGCGCGTCCTCGATGGCCTGCTGGATCTGCACCTTCGGGTCCGCGTACTCGTCGACCTTCGACGAGAACAGGGCCATCAGGTACTTCCAGGCCTTCGTGAAACCGTTGGCCATCTGCTCCGCCTACCTCCGAGTGCGAACCGGGTACCGCCGACTGTGAGCGGCCCGCGTGTGTCCCCCCGCGACCGCCGAGCGGTGCTCTGCGCCCATCGTGGCATCGCCACGGCCTCGGGTGCCACCGCGTGCGGACGATATCGGGGATCGTCCGGAGGCCGCCCCCGGGGCGACCCGGACCCAGGCTACCGGGCCCGCACGGAGGCGTGCGGAGGAGCGGACGGACCGGGCACCCGCGCACGGGGGCCGTCCACAGCCCCGTCTCAGCAGGCCCGTCTCAGCAGCCCCGTCTCAGCAGGCCCGTCTCAGCAGGCCCGTCTCAGCAGGCCGGGAACCGGACGCGGGTCAGGCCGCGGAGGCGACGGGGGCGCCCGGGCGGCTCCCGCCGAGCGCGCCGGTGCGCACCGGGGCCAGGCGCAGGTCGGTGTGCCGCTGCCCGATCGGGACCAGGGTCTCGGTGCGGCCGACGAACTCCAGCTGCTCGTCGCGCGTCATCTCGCCGATCACCTCGGCGAGCAGGTCCGGCAGCGCGATGTCGAGTGCCTCGCAGATCGCGGCGAGCAGCTCGCTCGAGGGCTCCTTGCGGCCGCGCTCGACCTCGGAGAGGTAGCCGAGGCTGACCCGCGCCGCCCGGGAGACGTCCCGCAGGGTGCGCTTCCGCAGGGTGCGGGCACGCCGGAGGCTGCCACCGATCGCCTCACGCAGCAGCAGAGCCATGCGCCCACCCTCCTCGTCGGACCCGACCGCCCCGTCCGGGGACGGGGTTCCCCCACCGTACCGAGTCCGGGCCGTCCGCGTCGCCGCGGCGCGACGGCCGGCGCGTCCGCCGTGGGCGAACATCCACGCCCCCGGACACGGTCCGGGGCGCGGTTCAGGCGCGGCGCAGTGCGGCCCGGGCCGCGGCGCGCAGCCGCACCGCGCGTAGCACGTAGTCCAGGCCGGTGACCACGGTGAGCACGACCGCCACCGCCATGAAGACCCAGCGGACGACCTCGACCGCCCCCACCGCCACGGGCAGCAGCAGCGGCAACGGCAGCACGTAGAGACCGATCGCGAACGTCTGGACCAGCGTCTTCAGCTTCCCGCCGCGGCTCGCCGGGATCACGCCGTGCCGCAGCACCCAGAAGCGCAGCAGTGTCACCCCGATCTCGCGCCCGAGGATCACCACGGTGACCCACCAGGGCAGGATCGCCAGCACGGACAGCCCGATCAGGGCGGCACCCATCAACGCCTTGTCGGCGATCGGGTCGGCGATCTTGCCGAACGAGGTGACCAGCCCCCGCCTGCGGGCGAGCTCGCCGTCCAGCCGGTCGGTGATCGCGGCGACGGCGAACAGCAGGGCCGCGACGAGCCGCCAGCCGAGGTCCCAGCCGTCGAGGTGCAGCAGGGCGAGCAGGAAGAAGGGGACGAGCACCAGCCGGACGCCGGTGAGCACGTTGGCGATGTTCAGCAGCGGGACCGCGTTCTCCGGCGAGGGCACGTGCTCCTCGGCCGGGACCGCGCTCATCGCGCTCCACCGCCGACCGCGGCGCTCATCCCGCCGTTCCCGCGGTCACGGGTCCGGTCTCCGCCGGGACCACGACCTCACGGGCCTCGACGACCAGGTCGGCGCCCTCGGCGTCGACCACCTCGGCCCGCACGAACGCGCCGACCTCGAGCGGGGAGCCCGCGAGCTCGCCGGCGACGAAGACACACTCGCCGTCGACCTCCGGCGCCTGGTGCGCGGCCCGCCCGGTGGCATCCTCGGTGTCCGATCCGGCGGTCTCCACCAGCACGACGACCTCGGTGCCGATCCGCTCCTCGGCCCGCTGGGCCATGAGCTCGTCGACCAGCGCGGAGATCCGTTCGATCCGGGCGGCGACCTCCGCCGGGTCGAGCTTGCCCTCGTAGCCGGCCGCCTCGGTGCCCTCCTCGTCCGAGTAGCCGAAGACCCCGACGGCGTCGAGCCGGGCGCCCGTCAGGAACGCCTCCAGCTCGGCGAGGTCCTCCTCGGTCTCACCCGGGAACCCGACGATCACGTTGCTGCGGATGCCCGCCTCGGGCGCGACGGCACGGATGCGCCCGCACAGGTCGAGGAAGTCGGTCCGGGAGCCGAAGCGGCGCATCCGCCGGAGCACCGCGTTCGACGCGTGCTGGAAGGACAGGTCGAAGTAGGGCGCGACCCCGTCCGTGGCCGCGACGACCTGCAGCAGGTCGGGGCGGGTCTCGGCCGGCTGCAGGTAGCTCACCCGGACCCGCTCGATCCCGGGGACGGCGGCGAGCCGCGGGAGCAGGTCCACCAGCGCGCGGGTGCCGCCGGGCAGGTCCTTCCCGTAGGACGTCGAGTTCTCGCTGACCAGCACGAGCTCCCGTACCCCGTCCCGGGCGAGCCATGCGGCCTCGGCGAGCACGTCGTCGGGGTGCCGCGAGACGAAGGAGCCGCGGAAGGAGGGGATGGCGCAGAAGGCGCAGCGCCGGTCGCAGCCCGAGGCCAGCTTGAGGCTCGCGACCGGGCCGCTGCTGAGCCGGCGGCGGGCGATGTCGGGCACCCAGGCGTGGCCCGGGATGGCGACGTCGGCACTCGCCGCCGGGCGCTGCACCGGTGAGATCGGCAGCAGGGTGCGCCGGTCGACCGGGACGTGCGCGGCCGGGGCGGAACCGGAGAGCACGTCGCCCAGCCGATCGGCGAGGTCCGGGTAGGCATCGAAGCCGAGCACGGCGTCGGCCTCGGGCAGGCTGTCCGCCAGCTCCTTGCCGTACCGTTCGGCCAGGCAACCGACCGCGACCACCTTGGCCCCACGGGCGCGGGCCACGTCGGACGCCGAGAGCAGCGTGTCGATCGAGTCCTTCTTGGCCTGCTCGACGAAGCCGCACGTGTTCACCACGATCACGTCCGCCTCGTCGGCCTCGGCCAGTTCCCAGCCGCTGCCGGCCAGCCGCCCGGCGAGCTCCTCCGAGTCGACCTCGTTGCGGGCGCAGCCCAGCGTCAGCAGGGCGGCCCGGCGGGGCGCGGCGTCTCGGGAACTCACGAGTCACAGGGTAGACGGCTGCCCGCATGATCTACGCTCCACCGCCATGGCAGCGGTGGCCGTCCGGCGGGCGCGCACCGCCGACGTGCGGACGATCAAGTCCCTCGTGGACAACTACGCGGGCAGGGTGCTGCTGGCGAAGGAGATCGTCACGCTCTACGAGTCGGTGCAGGAGTTCCTGGTCGCGGAGCTCGACGGCGAGGTCGTCGGCTGCGGCGCGCTCCATGTGCTGTGGGAGGACCTCGGCGAGATCCGCACGGTCGCCGTGCACCCGTCGACCGTGGGGCGCGGGGTGGGGCACGCGCTCGTGTCGGCGCTGATCGACGGCGCCCGCGAGCTGGGGCTCGAGCGGCTGTTCGTGCTGACCTTCGAACGGCACTTCTTCGGCCGGCACGGCTTCGCCGAGATCGACGGCACCCCCGTGTCGCAGGAGGTGTTCGCCGCGATGCTGCGCTCCTACGACACCGGTGTCGCGGAGTTCCTCGACCTCGCCCACGTGAAGCCCAACACCCTCGGCAACGTCCGGATGATGCTGAACCTGTAGCGGCAGCGCCCGCCCGCGCCGGTCGCGGAGTGCGAGGGCGTGAGCTGCGGCGATAGCCTCGCAGTCGTGACCGACCCGACCCGTCCCGAGGGCGGCTCGGAGCTGGTGTGGGCACGGCCGGCTCCGGCGTTGCGCCCCCTCGTCGACCTCTACAGCGGCTACCGCATGCCCGCCGGCGAGCCCGGAACGCACATGGGCGTTCCCGGCGGCCACCTCACCTTCCTGCTCTGCCTCGACGGCGTCGTCGACGTCCTGCGCACGCCCGACCCGGACCGCTCGCCGGGCTCCTACCGTGGCATGGTCGGCGGACTGCACGACCGCCCGGCCGTGATCGGCACCGGTCCCGCGCAGACCGGCCTGCAGCTGCGGCTGACCTGGCTCGGCGCCCGGACCCTGCTCGGCACCCCGGCGAGCGCCCTGGCCGGCGACGTCGTCGGGCTCGGCGACCTGCTCGGCCGCCGCGGCGACGTGCTCGTCGAGCGTCTCGCGGGTGCGCCGAGCTGGGCGAGCCGATTCGCCCTGCTCGACGCCGCGCTGACCCGGCTCGCCGCCGACGCCCGGCGCCCCGATCCGCGGCCGGAGGTCGCCCGGGCCTGGGACCGGCTGGCGCAGACCGGTGGCACGCTGCGGATCGAGGAGCTCGCCCAGGAGATCGGCTGGAGCCGCCGCCACCTCGGCCTGCGGTTCCGCGACGAGGTCGGCCTCTCCCCCAAGGCGGCCGCCCGGGTGATCCGGTTCGAGCGGGCCTGCGACCTGCTGCGCCGCCCCACCCGCCCCGCGCTCGCCGACACCGCCGCGGTCTGCGGCTACGCCGACCAGGCCCATCTCGCCCGGGACTTCCGCGAGCTCGCCGGGCTCACCGCGACCGAGTGGCTGGCGGAGCGCCCCGACGGCTGATCCGGCGCCTCGACGGCTGATCGGGCGCCTCCAGGACCGCACGCCGCCTGCGACGCGTGCTGCTCCTCGGTCGACGAGGCCTGGCGCCAGTACGCCTTCCCGGCCGCCGGGCCGAGGCGGTGTCGGCCCGGCGTCAGCCCTGCTGCACCGCCTGCACGTCGAGGGTGATCTCGATCGTGGAGCCGACGACGGGCACACCACGGTTGACCATCTGCTGCCAGTTCAGCGTGAAGTGCTCGCGGTGCAGCTCCGCGGTGGCGACGGCACCGGTCCGCCGGCCGTTCCACTCCTCCGTGCCGAGGAAGGTGACGTCGAGCTGGACGTCGCTGGTCAGACCGTGCAGCGTGAGGTCGCCGTCGACGATCCAGCGGTTACCGGAGCCGCGCCGGAACCGGGTGCTGGAGAAGCGCAGCTGCGGGAACCGCTCGACGTCGAGGAAGTCCGGCGAGCGCAGGTGCGCGTCGCGGGCCTCGACGTTGGTGTCGACGCTGACCGCGTCGATCACCACGTCGACGGCCGAGTCCTCGAACGGCTCGGCGATGCGGATCTGCCCGCGGAAGCGGTTGAACCGGCCGTAGACCCGCGACATGCCGATGTGCCGGGCGATGAACCGCACCGACGAGTGGTCCGGGTCGATGTCGTAGACCCCGGGCGACGGCGGGGTGAGCGACTGGTCGGGCGCCAGCGTGAGCACACCCACCTCGGCGTGCTTGCCCCACTCGACCTCGACGATCGCGCCGTTGCCGCGGTAGCCGCCGGCCTCGGCGCGTACCCGGTACTGCCCGGGGACTAATGCGGCGGTGAAGTAGCCGAAGGGATCGGTGTCGGCGCTGACGACCCGGGCGCTGCCGCTGTCGAGGACCGACACCTGGGCGCCGGCCAGCGGCCGCCCCTCGCCGTCCTGGACCTGCCCGCTCAGCAGGCCCCCGGTGAGCGGGATCGGCACGAGTGCGTTGCGGCCGGTGTCCGTCCGGCGCGCACCCTTCGCACGCTTGCTCCAGAACAATGCAAGACCTTCCGACGAGCGAGACGACCCGCACGGGCCGCCGAACACTCAACCAGAGTCGGTCACGAATCGGTGACGCCCGTCGCGACGTTTGTGGGGCGCCCCACACGTCCGCACGCCGAGCGGCTGCTCAGCGGAGCCGAACGTGCGCGGTCGAGTCACGTCCTCGCTGGTGGAAGGTTCAATCACCGTCCTCAGTGGGGGCCTCGCCGCCCCCGCCGCGCAGCAGCCAGATCACGTTCTCCAGCTCCTCCGGTTTGATGAGCACGTCGCGGGCCTTCGAGCCCTCGGACGGCCCGACGATCCCGCGGGTCTCGAGCAGGTCCATCAGCCGGCCGGCCTTCGCGAACCCGACGCGCAGCTTGCGCTGGAGCATCGACGTCGAGCCGAACTGCGAGGTCACGATGAGCTCGGCGGCCTGGACGAGGACCTCGAGGTCGTCGCCGATGTCGGGGTCGATCTCCTTGGTCCCGCCCTGCTTGGCGCTGGTGACACCCTCGGTGTAGGTCGGCTCGGCCTGCTCCTTGGTGAACCCGACGACCTCGGCGATCTCGTCGTCCGAGATGTAGGCGCCCTGCATGCGGATCGGCTTGGACGCGCCCATCGGCAGGTAGAGCCCGTCGCCCATGCCGATCAGCTTCTCCGCGCCGGGCTGGTCGAGGATGACCCGCGAGTCCGTGAGCGACGACGTGGCGAACGCGAGCCGGGACGGGACGTTCGTCTTGATCAGGCCGGTGACCACGTCGACCGAGGGCCGCTGGGTCGCCAGGACCAGGTGGATCCCGGCCGCGCGGGCCTTCTGCGTGATCCGGACGATCGCGTCCTCGACGTCCCGTGGCGCGGTCATCATCAGGTCCGCGAGCTCGTCGACGATGCAGAGGATGTAGGGGTACGGCCGGTACTCGCGCTCGCTGCCCGGGGGCGCGGTGATCTCGCCGGAGCGGACCTTGCGGTTGAAGTCGTCGATGTGCCGCACCCGGTTGGCCTGCATGTCCTGGTAGCGCTGCTCCATCTCCTCCACGAGCCAGGCCAGCGCCGACGCCGCCTTCTTCGGCTGGGTGATGATGGGCGTGATCAGGTGCGGGATGCCCTCGTACGGCGTGAGCTCGACCATCTTCGGGTCGACGAGGATCATCCGGACCTCCTCGGGCGTCGCCCGGGAGAGCAGCGAGACCAGCATCGAGTTGACGAAGCTGGACTTGCCGGAGCCGGTCGAGCCGGCGACCAGCAGGTGCGGCATCTTCGCCAGGTTCGCGCAGAGGAAGTGGCCCTCGATGTCCTTGCCCAGCCCGATCACCATCGGGTGCTGCTCGGCGCGGGCGGTGCTCGAGCGCAGCACGTCACCGAGACGGACCATCTCGCGGTCGGAGTTGGGCACCTCGATGCCGACCGCGGACTTGCCGGGGATCGGCGCCAGGATGCGGACGTTGTCAGTGGCCACGGCGTAGGCGATGTTCTTCGACAGCTGGGTGATCTTCTCGACCTTCACGGCCGGGCCCAGCTCGATCTCGTAGCGGGTGACCGTGGGGCCGCGGGTGAAGCCGGTGACCTGCGCGTCGACGTTGAACTGGTCGAGCACGCCGGTGATCGACTCGATCATCGCGTCGTTGGCGGCGGAACGGGTCTTCGGTGCCGGTCCGGTCTCGAGCACGTCCGCCGGCGGGAGCCGGTACTCGCCCTCGCCGACCGGCTCGCGGATGGCCATGGACATCTGCTCGCCCTCGGCCGGTACCTGCTCCGCGGGCGGCGTGGCCTTGACGGCGGAGGGGTCCGGCCGCGGCGCCCGGGGCCTGGGCGCGACCGCGACGTACTCCTCCTCCGGCTCCGCCGGTGGCGCGGGTGGTGCCTCGCCCACGGTGTCGTCCTGGAAGGCCTCGGCACTCGACGCCTGCCGGCGGCGCGCGGGCCGGCGCCGCGCCGGCGGTGCCTCGGCCGCGGGCTCCTCCCCGGCGAGCGGTTCCTCGTCCCCCTCGCCCTCCGGGTGGATCTCGGGCCTCCCGAGCAGCCGGCGCACCCGGTTCGGCACCTCCCGCACCGGTGTGGCCGTGAGCACGAGGAGCGCGTAGAAGCTGACGAGCAGCAGGATCGGCACCGCGACCCACACGGTGAGCCCGCTGGCCAGCGGCGTGGCCGCGACGTAGCCGATCGCGCCGCCGCCCGCGGCCCACCGCGCGGGCTCGTCCGGCGAGCCGGAGAACAGGTGCACCAGCCCGAGGACGCCGAGGGCGAGCAGCAGCGAGCCGACCGCGATCCGCGGCCGCGCCTCCGGGTGGGCGGGCGTGGTCATGAGCACGACGCCGACGGCCAGCAGGATCACCGGCAGCAGCGCGCCGCTCACCCCGAACACCGCCCCGACCCCGGCCGAGAAGCCGCGCCCGACGGGCCCGCCGGCCTCCCACCAGATCCCGGCGGCCGAGATCACGGCGAGGACCACGAACAGCACGCCGAGGCCGTCCCGGCGATGGGCCGGGTCGATGTCGCGGGTCCGTCCGGCCGCCCGCCCGGCCGACTTCGTCATCCTGACCACGCCGCGGCCCACCGCGTCGATCCCGCGGTCGATCAGATCCGGGCCCTGCCTGGGCGGGCGGCGGGCCGGGGTGCGGCTCGCGGGCTTGCGGGTGGACGTGCGGGACCGCGAGGACGACGACCGCGAGCGCGACGAGGACGACCGCGACGCCCGACCCGATCCGGCCGCGGCGCGCAGGCCGGCCCCGTCCGCGGCCCGCCCGGCCGTCCCTCGTCCTGCCATGGCGCCCACGGTAGCCGCGGGGACCGACGAATCCGGTGACCGACGCACCCCACCGACCGGACCCGGGCGTGGATCACGCAGGCTCGTCGCGAGGGCCGCGACACGGCCGCCTACGCTCGTCGCGCCCCTCAGGCACGACGACCCACGGCGTCGCGGTGACGCCCGGCCCGAGCCCTGCCGGGGACCGGAGCCCGTTCCGGGAAACGTTCGCCATCCGAGCGTCGGACGCGCTGACCGTCTGGGCGCCCGATGCTTCGAAGTCCGACGTCGCGCGGAGAGGGGTCCGGCCCGGCGGCGCCCTCCTAGACGGCGATCACCGTCGGCACGATCATCGGGCGGCGTCGGTACGTCTCCCCGACCCACTTCCCGACCACCCGCCGCACCGCCTGCGCGATCCGGTGGGTGTCGGTGATGCCGTCGTTCTCGGTGCGCGAGAGCTCGTCCTCCACCATCGGCAGGACGGCGTCGAGCGCCTTCGGGTCGTCGGAGAAGCCGCGGCCCGAGAGCGTCGGACGCGAGATGGCCCGGCCGGTCGTGGCGTCGATCGCGACGGTGATCGAGATGAAGCCGCCCTCGCCGAGCACCAGTCGGTCCGAGAGCACCCCCTCGCCGATGTCGCCGACCAGGTTCCCGTCGACGTACACCCGGCCGACCTCGACGCGCCCGGTGATCGCCGCCCTCCCGTCGACCATGTCGACGACGACGCCGTCCTCGGCGATCACGACGTTCTCCTCGGGCACCCCGGTCGCCACCGCGAGCGCCTTGTTCGCCCGCAGGTGCCGCCACTCCCCGTGCGCCGGCATCACGTTCGACGGCCGCACCGCGTTGTAGAGGAACAGCAGCTCCCCGGCCGGCGAGTGGCCGGACACGTGCACCTTCGCGTTGCCCTGGTGCACGACCTTGGCACCGAGCCGGGTCAGGCCGTTGATCACGGCGAAGACCGCGGTCTCGTTGCCCGGGATCAGCGAGCTCGCCAGGATCACGGTGTCGTCCGGGCGGATCGTGACGCTGCGGTGGTCGCCCCGCGCCATCCGGGACAGCGCGGAGAGCGGCTCGCCCTGCGACCCGGTGGAGATGAGGACGAGCTGCTGGTCCGACAGCCGCATGGCCTCGTCGAGGTCGACGAGCAGGCCGTCCGGGACGTTCAGCAGGTCGAGCTCACCGGCCAGGCCCATGTTGCGGACCATCGAGCGACCGGCGAAGCACACCTTGCGGCCGTGTTCGACCGCGGCGTCGAGCACCTGCTGCACGCGGTGCACGTGGCTGGCGAAACAGGCGACGATGATCCGCGACGGGGCCTTGGCGAAGACGTCGGAGATCACCGGGCCGATCTCGCGCTCCGGGGTGACGAAGCCGGGGACGTCCGCGTTCGTCGAGTCGACGACGAACAGGTCCACGCCCTCGTCGCCCAACCGTGAGAAGCCGGCGAGGTCGGTGAGCCGGTCGTCGAGCGGGAGCTGGTCGAGCTTGATGTCGCCGGTGTGCAGGACGAGGCCTGCGGGCGTGCGGACGGCGACGGCCAGCGCGTCGGGGATCGAGTGGTTGACCGCGAAGTACTCGCAGTCCCACGGCCCGTGGTGCAGCCGGTCACCCTCCTTCACCTCCAGCAGGTGCGGGGTGAGGTGGTGCTCCCTGCACTTGGCCGCGACCAGTGCGAGCGTGAACCGCGAGCCGACGACCAGCAGGTCCGGCTTCTGGCGGAGCAGGAACGGCACCGCGCCGATGTGGTCCTCGTGCCCGTGGGTGAGCACGAGGACGTCGATGTCGTCGAGCCGGTGCTCGATCGCCCGGAAGTCCGGGAGGATCAGGTCGATGCCGGGCGAGTCGTCGGAGGGGAACAGCACCCCGCAGTCGACGACCATGAGCCGGTCGGAGTACTCGAAGACCGTCATGTTCCGGCCGATCTCGCCGATGCCACCGAGGGCGTAGACGCGCAGGCCGCCGTCGGGCAGGGCGGGCGGCGGCCCCGCGGGCAGCTCGGCCGGGTTCGTGTTCTCCGGGGGCTCCGGTGCGCGCTCGGGACCGCGCTCACGGCGTCCCGGACGGCGGCGACGGTCGTGGCGGGAGGAGGGACGACTCACGTTGGTATATGCCTCTTCTTCTTGCTGGTCGGGTGCCGGATCAGCGGTAGGCGACCTCGGCGCCCAGGTCGGTGTCGGTGCGGGTGCCCAGCGCCCCGTGCCCGGGGTGGGCCGGTCGGGCGTGCGGCACCCGGTCGGGGTCGAGCGCGACCCCACCGGCCATCAGGTCCGCCGCGATCAGCGCGACCTGCTCCTCGGTCGCGGGCGGCAGGGGGAGCCGGGGGTCGCCGACGTCGATGCCCCGAAGGCGCAGCGCCACCTTGGAGAACACGGCGCCGCCGACCCGGCCCATGCCACGGAGCAGCGGGATCATCGCGTAGTGCAGGTTGCGGGCGCGGTCGTGCTCGCCGGCCTCGAAGGCGTCGAGCATGACGCGCAGCCGGTCGGCCACGACGTGCCCGATCACCGAGACGAAGCCGACGGCCCCGACGGACAGCCAGGGCAGGTTCACCGGGTCGTCGCCCGAGTAGTAGGCCAGCGTCGTGGTGGCGAGCACCTCGGTGCCGACGCGCAGGTCGTTGCGGGCGTCCTTGACCGCGAGGATCCGCGGGTGCTGGGCGAGCCGCTGCAGCGTCTCCAGCTCGAGCGGGACGACGGAGCGCGGCGGGATGTCGTAGAGCATCACCGGCAGCTCGGTGGCGTCGGCGACGGCGGTGAAGTGCAGGACCAGCCCGTTCTGCGGGGGTCGCGAGTAGTACGGCGTGACCACGAGCAGCCCGTGCGCGCCCGCCTTCTCGGCCTCGCGGGCGAGGCGGACGCTGTGGGCGGTGTCGTAGGTGCCCGCGCCGGCCACGACCGTCGCCCGGTCGCCGACCGCGCTCACCACGGCCCGGACCAGCTCGGACTTCTCCCGGTCCGAGGTCGTCGGCCCCTCGCCGGTGGTGCCGTTGACGATCAGCCCGTCGTTGCCCAGGTCGACGAGATGGGTGGCCAGCTCCTCCGCCTTCGCCAGGTCCAGCTCGCCCTCGGCGTCGAAGGGGGTGACCATCGCGGTCAGCACCTGACCGAACGGGCGACCCGGGGCCAGGGCCTGTGCAGAGGAGGGGGTCATGGGGGTGACGGTACCGCCCTACAGCCCGCGGCCCACGCTCTCGTACGCCTCGACGTCCGTGGCGGTGCCCTCGACCTCCACCCGCGCGGCGGCACGGCCGAAGAGGTGCAGGACGAGCTCGCCGGGGTCGCCGACGAGCGTGACGAGCCCCGGGCCCGTCCGCACGACGTGCGCGGCGCCCTCCGGGCGGCGGAGCACGACGCCGACGGGGCTGCGGCGCAGCAGGAGGCGGCCCGTGCGGGTGGCGAGCGCCCAGAGCTGCTCGTCGCGCTCCTCGTCCGACGTGCGCGGCTCCCAGCCGGGCTCGCCCCGGCGGGCGTCCTCGTGGTGCACGAAGAACTCGGCGCCGTTGGCCACCTCGTCGATCTTGCCGATGCGGTAGGGCGACCACGCCGGCGCGCCCTCGCGCAGCTCGCCGATCATCGACTCCCACGGCGTGTCGGCGTAGCTCGCCATGCCCTTGCGCGCCAGCGGGTGCAGCACGGGCACGACGATCCCCGGCGCGGCCCACGGCTGCCGCTCCCGGACGAGCAGGTGCGCCAGCAGGTCCCGCGTGGTCCAGCCCTCGCAGAGGGTCGGGCGGTCGGGGCCGACCCTCTCCAGGGTGTCGGACAGGGCGGCACGCTCGTCGGTCGCAAGGCTCACGCGATCCACGCTAGCCGCGGCCACCTCTCCGGACCACTCGTCGGGCGGCGCTCCGCTCACCCTCCCCACCGATGGTCGGGCGGCGCTCCGCTCACCCTCCCCACCGATGGTCGGGCGGCGCTCCGCTCACCCTCCCCACCGATGGTCGGGCGGCGCTCCGCTAACCCTCCGTGACGAACGGGCTGCTCGCGATCTCGGTGCCGTCGTCGAGCTTCTGGATGTCGAAGTCGGTGAAGACGTTCGACACCTCGGCCTGCAGCTGTCGCAGGCACTCGATCGCCAGCGCGCGGATCTCCACGTCGGCGTGCTCCGTGGCGCGCATCCCGATGAAGTGCCGCCAGGCCCGGTAGTTGCCGGTGACGACGATCCGGGTCTCCGTGGCGTTGGGCAGGATGGCCCGCGCCGCCTGCCGCGCCTGCTTGCGACGCAGGGTGGCGTTCGGGACGTCCGCGAAGCGCTTCTCCAAGCCCTCGAGCAGCTGCTCGTACGCCTTCACCGACGCGTCCGCCGCGTCGAGGAACATCTGGTGGAGCTCGGGGTCCTCGGCGATGACCTCCGGCTCGACCATCGCGGCGTCGCGCTCGGGCACATAGCGTTGGGAGAGCTGCGAGTACGAGAAGTGCCGGTGCCGGATCAGCTCGTGTGTGAGGCTGCGGGAGACGCCGCTGAGGTAGAAGGTGACCGTGCCGTGCTCGAGCACCGACAGGTGCCCGACCTCGAGGATGTGCCGCAGGTAGCCCGCGTTCGTGGCGGTGCGCGGGTTGGGCTTGTTCCAGGACTGGTAGCACGCCCGACCGGCGAACTCCGCGAGCGCCTGCCCACCGTCCGCGTCCGTCTCCCACGGAACGTCGGCCGGCGGGAGGAACTCGGTCTTGGCGACGAGCTGGACCTTCGGCGGGACGGTCTGCGGCATGGTCGGCAGCGTAACCGGCGGGACCGACGGAATCGGCCCGGCGTCGGCGTGACGCCACCATACCGGTTGCGTGACGTCAGGCATGACGCCATGATGGCGTCATGGACATCGGCCAGTACGTCGCGCAACTGCGGGAGGATCTCGCCTCCGCCGCCGCCGCGGGGGACGAGCAGACCCGGCGCACGGCGGCGCTCCTCGGCGCGGCGATCGGGCCGGCGGCCCGTCTCGCGATCATGAACGCCCTCTCCGACCTGGCCGCCGAAGTCACCGAGGCGCTCGGTGACCGCACCGTCGAGGTCCGCCTCGACGGCCGCGACGTCCGGGTGGCCGTCTCCGGCGCGGCGGACGAGCACGAGCAGGAGCCGCCGCGCTTCGCCCCGCCCGGCCCGGGCGACGCCGGCGACATCAGCCGCATCACGCTCCGGCTCGTCGAGCAGATCAAGGCGCAGGCCGAACAGGCCGCGGCCCAGCAGGGCGTCTCACTGAACTCCTGGGTCTCCCAGGCCGTGCAGGGGGCGCTCGCGGGCAAGCAGCGGCGCTGGGAGCAGCGCGGCCGGGGCTGGCCGCGGCCCGAGGGACGGAGCGGCCGGGAGGACACGGACGGCGGCGACGGGCGCCTCCGGGGATGGGTGCAGGGGTGAGCGCGATGACCGAACCGAACGAGGACCTGGTCCGCCAGCAGGGGTGGGACTGCTCGGAACCGGCGGAGCTCGAGGTCGCGATCGACGTCGGGCGGGTGCGGATCGAGCTGAACGACGACGCCACCGAGGTCCGCGTCGAGGTGCGCCACGACCCGGCCGCCGACAGCCCCTGGGAGCAGGGGATCACCGGGATCCTCAACTGGCTCGGCTCCGCGGGCGGGGATGTCGGCCCGGACCCGGGTGCCGCCGCGGTCCGGGCCGCCGAGCTCAGCTGGAGCGAGACCGCGCGACGGCTCGTGGTGCGCTCGACCCCGGAGCTGCCGCTCCGCGTGGTGCCGCTCGTCGTGACCGTCTGGGCGCCGGCCCGCTCGCGGCTCGCCGTGCGGACGGGCGCCGGGGACGTCACGGTGACCGGCCGCTCCGGCTGGGCCGCGGTCCGCACCGGCTCGGGCAACGCCCGGCTCGACGAGGTCACCGGCGCTCTGGAGGTCACCACCGGCTCGGGTCGCGTGGAGCTCGGGCTCGTCGGTGCGGACGCCAGGCTGCGCACCGGATCGGGTGGGATCGCGGCCGCCGCCCTCGGCGGCCCGACCACCGTCAAGGCCGGGTCCGGCGACGTGTCGTTCGGGGAGGTGCACGCCGACCTCACGCTGAAGTCGGGCTCCGGCGACGTCGAGGTGGCCGACGCCTTCGCCGGTCGTTTCGACCTCACCACGGGCTCCGGATCGATCCGCGTCGGGGTCCACTCGGGCGTCTCGGCCGAGCTCGACCTCACCTCCGGCTCGGGTCGCGCACGCAGCGACCTCGACGTGGGTGCGGTCGCCCCGGCCGAGGCCCCGCCGCTGCGGATCACGGGTCGCACGGGCAGCGGCGACGTCCTCATCACGCGCGCCGCCACCGCTGCGGCCTGAGCGGTCGGACCCACCACCACTCACCCCAGCGCCCCGACCAGTGCGTCCGTGAGATCACCCCGCTCTCCCACGACCACTCCCTCGAGCCCGAGCCACTCCGCCATGTGCCGCAGCTCGGCGGCCAGCTCCGCGGCCACCCGCGGCATGTCCGCACCCGGCTCGGCGAACGCGCCACGGACCCGGAGGGCCCCGGCAGCCCGGTCCGCCTTGAGGTCCACGCGGGCGACCAGCTCGCCGTCGAGCAGGAACGGGAAGACGTAGTAGCCGAACTCGCGCTTCGGCTCGGGCACGTAGATCTCGATGCGGTACCGGAAGCCGAAGATCCGCTCGGTGCGCTCGCGCTCCCAGATCAGCGGGTCGAAGGGGCAGAGCAGCGCACGCCCCTCGATCCGCCGCGGCACCGCCGCGCCCGGCGCCCGGTAGGCCGGCGCGCGCCAGCTCCGCACCGCGACCGGCTCGAGCTCCCCGGCCTCGACCAGCTCGTGGACCGCCCGGCGGCACTCCGCGGGCCCCAGGCGGTAGTAGTCCCGCAGGTCCGGCTCGGTCGCGATCCCGAGCGCCCGGGCGGCCCGCCCGACGAGCCCGCGGGCCGCCTCGCCGTGGTCCATCGGATGGGCGGCGAGCACCTCCGGCGGCAGCACCCGCTCCGGGAGGTCGTAGAGCCGCCGGAAGTTGACCCGGGTACCGGTGGTGAGCGCGCCGAGGCCGAACAGATACTCGCAGATCCGCTTGACGTCGGACCGTTCCCACCACGACACCCCCGGCGGCCGCGGCTTCCCCGCGGCCCCGCCCAGGGCCGTCTCCAGCGTCCCCGCGCCGACCGGGCCGAGCTCCTTGACCGCGTCGAGCACGTCCGCCACCAGCGCCGGTTCGCGGTCGGCGAGCCCCGCGTAGTGCCGCCACCAGCCCGGCCGCTTCGCCCCGGACAGCAGCAGCGGCCAGTCCTCGACCGGCAGCAGGCTCGCCTCGTGCGCCCAGTACTCGACCAGCAGCCGCGGCCGGCGCGCGGTGTGGTGCCAGGCCGCCCCGTCGACCAGGTCGCGCGGATAGGCGCCGAGCCGGCTGAAGACCGGCACGTAGTGCGCGCGCACCGCGACGTTCACCGAGTCGAGCTGCAGCAGCCGGATCCGGCCGAGGACCCGCTGCAGGTGCCGCCGGGTCACCGGGCCCGACGGCCGGGGCCCGGCGAAGCCCTGCGCCGCCAGCGCGGCCCGCCGCGCGACGTCGGCCGAGATCGTCCTCACGAGGGGCATGCTGCCAGGCCGCACCGACAGTTTCCGGGCCTGCGGCGCCGCGGACCTCAGCGCGCGGGCGGCCGGTCGGGCAGCGGCTCGGCGGTGAGCTCGTCCGGCGCCCCCGTGGGGCGGCGCTCGGCCCGCACCACCAGCACCACCGCGACGAGCACGATCACGCCGCCGAAACCCTGCAGGGCGGAGAACCGCTCGTCGACCAGCAGGACCCCCAGCAGGACGGCGATCACCGGGTTGACGTAGGCGTAGGTCGCGACCGTCGACACCGGTAGCCCGCGCAGTGCGATCGCGTAGGCGCTGAACCCGCCCAGCGTGGCGACCGCGGCCGCCGCCCAGACCCACCACGTGGCAGCCGGGAGCGCACCGAGGTCGACCCGGCCGCCGGTCGCCGTCCCGACCCCGACCATGATCAGCCCGCCGGTGATCATCTGCACGGTGGCCAGCCCGAACGGGTTCGGCGGGACCGGCAGCCGGGTCGTCGCGTAGGTGCCCGAGGCCCAGCCCAGTCCGGCCAGGACGACCAGCCAGGGTCCCCACCAGGCGCTCCCGGCGGTGCCGCCCGAGCCCGGTCCGGCCAGCACCAGCACCCCCAGCCCGACGAGGCCGACGAACACCCCCAGCAGCGTCGCCGGACCGGGCCGGTCGCCGAAGACGGTGCGCAGCACGGCGATGTAGAGCGGCACCACGGCCAGCAGCAGCGCCGCCAGCCCGGACGGGATCTGGGTCTGCGCCACGGCGACCAGGCCGTTCCCCCAGGCCGGCAGCAGGAGCCCGGAGAGCATGGTCGTCAGCAGCTGGGCCCGCGTCATCCGGAGCCCGCGCGGACCGCCGACGACGACGACCACGAGGCCGAGCACCACTCCCGCTGCCAGGAACCGGAACCCCCCGGCGAGCAGCGGGGTCACGTCCGTGATGAGCAGCCGGTTGAGCAGGTAGATGGAGCCCCAGAGGAGGTAGACGAGCGAGAGCGCCACCCAGGCCGTCCGGGCGTCGGACGGACGATCGTTCACGTCCTCGCACGCTGCCATGTCGGCGTGCGCCGGGCCAACTCCGCGGCCGGTGTCGGGCATCACGCCGGGACCCGGTACGAATGTCCGTATGGCACACGCCTCGGTCCGCCCCGCCGTCGCCGCCGACGTCGGCGAGATCGTCCGCATCCAGACCGAGACCTGGCGCGTGGCCTACGTGGGGATCGTTCCCGAGGCCGCGCTGGACCGGCTGAACAGCGACGGCGCCCGGCAGGCCTGGCAGGACGCGGTGGCGGCGGGCGATCCGTTCCACGTGTTCGTGGCGATCGAGGGCGACCGGACGGTCGGCTTCTGCGCCGCCGCGCACTACGCGGGGCAGGACGGGCTGACGATCGCCGAGATCAGCGCCCTGCTGGTCGAACCGCGGTGGGGCCGGCGCGGGCACGGCGGCCGGCTGCTCGCCGTGGCCGGGGTCGCCCTGCGCAGGGCCGGCTCGGAGCACGGCCGGGCCTGGGTCCCCGAGGCCGACACGGCCTCGCGCGCCTTCTACACCCGCGCCGGCTGGGCCGCCGACGGTGCCGTGCGGACCCTCGACACCGGCAGCGGCACCGTGCGCGAGGTCCGGTACACGGGCCCGTTGGACCTCGAACTGCGCTGAGCCGGCCCGGTCACAGGCCGAGCAGGGGTTCCAGACCGAACGTCAGGCCCGGTCGCCGGGGCACCGCGCGGATCGCCAGGAGTACGCCCGGCATGAACGACGCGCGGTTCATCGAGTCGTGCCGGATCGTCAGGACCTCCCCGGAGCCGCCGAGGATGACCTCCTGGTGGGCGACCATCCCCGGCATCCGGACGGCGTGCACGTGGATGCCGTCGACCTCGGCCCCGCGGGCGCCGAGCGGGTCGCTGGTGGTGGCGTCGGGCACCGGGCCGAGCCCGGCGGCGGCCCGCGCCTCGCCGATCAGTGACGCGGTGCGCGCGGCGGTGCCGGAGGGCGCGTCGACCTTCCGCTCGTGGTGCAGCTCGACGATCTCGGCCGACTCGAAGAACCGCGCGGCCTGCGCGGCGAAGTGCATGGCCAGCACGGCGCCCACCCCGAAGTTCGGGGCGATCAGCACGCCCTGCGCGGGCTTGTCGGCGAGCCAGCCGCGGACCGTGTCCAGCCGCTCGGCGTCGAACCCCGACACCCCGACCACGGCGTGCTGCCCGCGCTCGAGGACGTGCCGGAGGTTGTCCATGACGACGTCGGGCCGGGTCAGGTCCACCACGACCGCGGCCTCGTCCCCGGCCGAGACCGGGTCGGCCGAGCCGACCTCCGCCACGAGCTCCATGTCGTCGGCGCCGCGCACCGCCGCACACGCCTCGGAGCCCATGCGCCCCTTCGCCCCCAGCACCGCCACCCGGATCGCAGTCACGGCGCGAGCCTAGGCGGCCGGTGTCGGTTCCGGGTTGCCGGCCGCCGCGGCGTCGAGCGGCGGGACGAGCGCGCGGTCCGGGGCCGGAGCGGCTCCTCGGGTCACGCCAGGACGAGGCCCGCCACCCAGGCCGCGGTCATCAGCAGCCCCGCGGCGAGCTCGATGAGGATGCTCCATCCGACGGCCGAGAGCGCGTGTCGCGTCGACGGCCACGCCTTCGCGGAGCTGCGGAGCCGGGCGAGCTCCGCGAGGTAGACGCCCAGCACGAAGCCGAGGAACAGCCCGACGACCGGGATCACGAAGAACCCGACGACCCCCAGCACGCCGCCCGCCAGCAGGCTCCGCCCGGGCACGCCGGCGTCGCGCAGTCGCTTGCCGGGCACCAGGAACTTCGCCAGCGACCCGAGGACCAGCAGCCCACCGGCGACGCCGAGGACCCACCACCCGAGCGCGTCACCGCGCGGGACGGCCCACACCGCCACGCCCACCAGCACCACGATCAGCCCGGGCAGCACCTGGACGACGATCCCCACCAGCCCGACCAGGACCAGCAGCCCCGCGACCAGCGCCGTCACCACGCCGCCGACCCTACCGAGATCACCCCGGCGGGTCGGCACCTCCGGGCCACACGAGTCACGGGAGCACAGCGCGACTCGCCGAAGCCCACAACGCGACTCGCCGAAGCCCACAACGCGACTCGCGGAAGCCCACAGCCCGACTCGCGGGACTACGCCAGGTCGTGGAGAGCGGCGGGGAGGTCGTCGACGGTGGCGTAGGGGCCGACGACGGCGGCCGTGAGATCCTGCGCGAGCAGCTCGGCGGCGAGATCGGCGACGTGGGCGGGCGTGACCGCCTCGATGCGCGCCAGGGTCTCGGAGATGCTGCGCTGCCGGCCGTGGTCGAGCTCGGAGCGGCCCAGACGGTTCATCCGCGACGCGGTGTCCTCCAGCCCGAGCACCGTGCCCCCGCGCAGCGAGCCCTTGGCGCGCACCACCTCGGACTCGGTGAGCCCCTCGGCGGCGACCCCGGCCAGGACGTCACGCACGACCGCGACGACCTCGCCGAGCCGCTCGGGTGCGCACCCCGCGTAGACCGCGAACGTGCCGGCGTCGGCGTAGCAGGACTGCGCGGAGTACACCTGGTAGGCCAGCCCGCGCTGCTCGCGGACCTGCTGGAACAGCCGCGAGGACAGCCCACCGCCGAGGGCGGCGTTGAGCACCGCCAGGACGGGGCGGCGCTCGTCGTGCCGGTCCAGCCCGGGCACGCCGAGCATCAGGTGCGCCTGCTCGGAGTCGTCCCTGCGCAGGGCGAGCGTCCGGCGGGCGGGCAGGCGCCCGCGGCCGGCCGGGCGCGGATCGGCCGGGGCCGCCTCCGCCCCGTCGCCCAGCGCCTTCGCCGCCAGGTCGGCGACGTGCCCGTGATCGAGGTTGCCGACGGCGGCGACGACCATCCGCGGGGTCGTGTACTCCCCGCGCCAGAAGTCGTGCAGCGTCTCCCGGCTCATCCCGCGGATCGACCCCTCGGAGCCGATCACGGGCCGGCCGAGCGGGTGCGCACCGAAGACGGTCTCGTCGAAGAGCTCGCCGAGCAGGTCCTCCGGGTCGTCGTCGCGCATGGCGATCTCCTCGAGGACGACCCCGCGCTCCAGCTCGACATCCGTGTGCGCGAGCTCGGCGTTGGTGACGACGTCGGCGAGGACGTCGAGCGCCAGCGGCAGGTCCTCGTCGAGGACGTGCGCGTAGTAGCAGGTGTGCTCCTTGGCGGTGAACGCGTTCAGCTCGCCGCCGACCGCGTCCATCTCCTCGGCGATCCCCTGCGCGGTGCGCCGCCCGGTGCCCTTGAACAACAGGTGCTCCAGGTAGTGCGCGGCGCCGGCCTGGTCCGGGCGCTCGTCCCGGGAGCCGACGGCGATCCAGATGCCCAGCGCCACGGACCGCACGCCGGGTACCTGCTCGGTGAGCACGCGCACGCCGCCGGGCAGCTCCGCGCGTGCCACCCCGGCCGCCTCGGCCGCACCCGCCACGCCCTCCGGGGAGGCAGGAACGGCACTCCCGTGCGGACCTGCCGCACGGGAGTGCCGTTCCTCCGCCGCGCGAGTGCTCAGCTGGAGACCTCGGCCGGCTCGGTCTCGTCACCCGCCGGCGCGTCGGCCGGGGCGGCGTCGTCACCGGAGCCCGCGGCCTCCTCCTGCACCGGGACGAGGCTGATCTTGCCGCGGTTGTCGATGTCGGTGACCTCGACGCGGATCTTGTCGCCGACCTTGACGACGTCCTCGACCTTGCCGATCCGCTTCCCGTTGCCGAGCTTCGAGATGTGGACCAGGCCGTCCTTGCCCGGGACCAGCGAGACGAAGGCGCCGAAGGCGGCGGTCTTGACGACGGTGCCCAGGAACCGCTCGCCGATCTTCGGCAGCTGCGGGTTGGCGATGGCGTTGATCATGCCGATCGCCTCCTCCGCCGAGGGGCCGTCGGCGGCGCCGACGTAGATCGTGCCGTCGTCCTCGATGGAGATGTCCGCGCCGGTCTTCTCCGTGATCGAGTTGATCATCTTGCCCTTCGGGCCGATGACCTCGCCGATCTTGTCGACGGGCACCTTGATCGCGGTGACCCGCGGCGCGTAGGTGCTCATCTCGTCCGGCCCGTCGATCGCCTCGCCGAGCACCTCGAGGATGGTCAGGCGGGCGTCCTTGGCCTGGTTCAGCGCGGCCGCGAGGACCTCCGACGGGATGCCGTCGAGCTTGGTGTCCAGCTGCAGCGCGGTGACGAACTCGCTCGTGCCGGCGACCTTGAAGTCCATGTCGCCGAACGCGTCCTCCGCGCCCAGGATGTCGGTGAGCGCGACGTACTGGGTCGCGCCCTCGACCGTGTCGGACACCAGACCCATCGCGATGCCCGCGACCGGCGCCTTCAGCGGCACACCGGCGTTGAACAGCGACATCGTCGAGGCGCAGACCGAGCCCATCGACGTGGAGCCGTTGGAGCCGAGCGCCTCGGACACCTGGCGGATGGCGTAGGGGAACTCCTCGCGCGTGGGCAGCACGGGCAGCAGGGCCCGCTCGGCCAGCGCGCCGTGGCCGATCTCGCGGCGCTTGGGCGAGCCCACCCGGCCGGTCTCACCGGTCGAGTACGGCGGGAAGTTGTAGTGGTGCAGGTACCGCTTGTGGGTCTCGGGACCCAGCGAGTCGATCTGCTGCTCCATGCGCAGCATGTTCAGCGTGGTGACGCCCATGATCTGGGTCTCGCCGCGCTCGAACAGCGCCGAGCCGTGCGCCCGCGGGACGACCTCGACCTCCGCCGAGAGCGGCCGGATGTCGGTGAGCCCACGACCGTCGATGCGGACCTTCTCCCGGAGGATCCGCTGGCGCACGAGCTTCTTGTTCAGCGACCGGAAGGCGGCGCCGAGCTCCTTCTCGCGGCCCTCGAACTGCGCCCCGAGGGACTCGAGCACCGCGAGCTTGACCTCGTCGGTCCTCGCCTCGCGCTCCTGCTTCGGGCCGATCGCCAGGGCGGCGGCGAGGTCGACGCTCGCGGCCTTCTCGACGGCCTCGAACGCGTCGGGCTGGTAGGCCGGGTACGTCGGGTAGTCGCGGGTCGGCTTGGCGGCGACCTCGGCCAACTGCTGCTGGGCCACGCACAGGCTGCGGATGAACGGCTTGGCCGCCTCCAGGCCCTGCGCGACGACCTCCTCGGTCGGCGCCGCGGCGCCACCGGCGACGAGCTCGATCGTCTCGGTGGTGGCCTCGGCCTCCACCATCATGATCGCGACGTCGTCGCCCACGATGCGGCCGGCCACGACCATGTCGAACACGGCCCGCTGCAGGTCCTCGTGCTGCGGGAACGCGATCCACTGGCCGTCGATCAGCGCGACGCGGACGCCGCCGATCGGGCCCGAGAACGGCAGACCGGCGAGCTGCGTGGACGCGGAGGCCGCGTTGATCGCGAGCGCGTCGTACGGGTCCTGCGGGTCGAGCGAGAGGACCGTGACGACGATCTGGATCTCGTTGCGCAGGCCGTCGACGAACGACGGGCGCAGCGGCCGGTCGATCAGGCGGCAGGTGAGGATCGCGTCGGTGCCCGGACGACCCTCGCGGCGGAAGAAGGAGCCGGGAATCTTGCCGATGGCGTACATCCGCTCCTCGACGTCCACCGTGAGGGGGAAGAAGTCGAAGTGCTCCTTGGGCTGCTTCGACGCCGTGGTGGCGGACAGCAGCATGGTCTCGTCGTCCAGGTAGGCGACGACGGATCCGGCGGCCTGGCGCGCGAGGCGCCCGGTCTCGAACCGGATGGTGCGGGAGCCGAAGCTCCCGTTGTCGATCACTGCGGTCGTCTCGTGGACGCCGTCGTTCTCGAGGTCTGACATGAAGTGGTGTCTCTCCTTCGTGAAGAGCCTGTGCCACCTCGCCGGATCCTCCGCGGAGCCGGTCTTCGATCGAAGCCCCCGGAGTCTTCCCTCCGGGAACCACTACCGAGGACCGGCGGATCATGGGGCGCGGTGGCGGGAGTGGGTCGTTCTTCAGTTGTGCGCCGGGTCGCCGGGGCGGCTCACACCGCCCCGGCCCCGGACCGGGTCAGCGGCGCAGGCCCAGCCGCTCGATGAGCGAGCGGTAGCGCTGCACGTCGACCGACGCCAGGTACTTCAGCAGGCGGCGGCGGCGGCCGACCATGAGGAGCAGGCCGCGGCGGGAGTGGTGGTCGTGCTTGTGCTGCTTGAGGTGCTCCGTCAGGTCGCTGATGCGCTTGGTGAGCAGCGCGACCTGCGCCTCCGGCGAGCCGGTGTCGCCCTCGTGGACGCCGTACTCGTCGAGGATGGTCTTCTTCTCTGCGGCGGTGAGTGCCACTGCGGTGGTGCTCCTTCGTGTGGTGACGTCCGTGGGGCCCGCACCCGGGCCACGCGCTCACCGTGGTGGGCGACCGCGTCGGGGCGGGAAGCTGGTCGCGGCCGCCACGGACTGCAGCCGGACCCGGCACAGAGGCTACCAGCGCGAGCCCCTCCCCCTCCGGGTACCCGGGGATCGCCGCCGGTCAGGACGGGTGGGGACGGCGCGGCGCGGGCCGGCGGGCCGAGGTGCGCGGCGGGTTCCGGCGGGCTCGGCGGGTCTCGGCGGGCTCAGCGGGCGGCGGCGGCCCGGCGCAGGAGGGCGGCGAGCTCGGGGAAGGTCGCGGCGAGGGTCGACGCCGCGGCGACCAGCTGCGTGGGCCCGGCGACCCGGCGCAGCGCCTCGGCGGCGAGCAGGGCGGGGTCGCGCGGGAGCCCGGGGCGCGGGACCGGCCGGGTCGGGCGCGGGTCGGTGCCGGGACGGACGGCGGGGACCGGCCGGGCGAGCAGCGCGCTCCACTCCGGCGACGCGCCGCGCACCTGCTCCAGCAGCGTCGGCACCGCCTCCGGTGCGACGGGCCCACCGGCGCACCGTTCGTCGAGCAGGAGCAGGCGCGCGAGGACGGCCGGATCACCGATCTTCACGCGCTTCGCGCTGACCAGCTGCGACAGCATCGCCGGGCTCATCCCGAGCGTCGCGGCGACCGTGCCCTGGGTGATCCCCAGGACCCGCATCATCCGGTGCACCCGCTCGGCGAGCGGCGCGCCGTACAACGCCCGCTGTCGCTCACGGTTCTCGGCCAGCCGGTCGATCTCCACGCCCCGATGCTGGCATCCCGGCCGTGCTCCTCGTGGCGGAACGCGGGAAGTCGGCGCTGGGAACCGCGCCGGACCGGCAGGCCCACCCGATCGGGTGCCGGGGCGGGGTCTCAGACCCCCAGCAGCTCCCGCGTCCGCTCGACGTCGGCGTTCATCTGCTCGACGAGGGGGCCGACGCCGTCGAACCGCTCCTGCCCGCGGAGCCGGTGGGCGAACTCGATGCCGACCTCGTGGCCGTAGAAGTCCTCGTCGACGTCGAGCACGTAGGCCTCGACGGTGCGGACCTTGCCGGAGAAGGTCGGGTTGGAGCCGATCGACACCGCCGCGGGCAACCGCCGCTCGCCGAGCAGGAACCAGCCCGCGTAGACGCCGTCGGCGGGCAGGGCGGTGTGCGCGGCGCAGGCGACGTTGGCGGTCGGGAAGCCCAGCACGCGGCCGCGCTTGTCGCCGTGCACGACCACGCCGTCGACCCGGTGGAGCCGCCCGAGCGCGGCGGCGGCGGCCGCCATGTCGCCCGCGTCGATGCACGAGCGGATGTAGGTGGAGGAGAAGGTGACCCCGTCGTCCGTGATCAGGTCCAGCGCCTCGACCTGGAAGCCGAACCGGACGCCCAGCTCGGACAGGGTGGCGATGTCGCCGGCGGCCTTGTAGCCGAAGGTGAAGTTGGTGCCCACCACCACGACGGCGGCGTGCAGGGTGTCGACCAGCACCTCGTGCGCGAACTCGGCCGGCTTCATGTGCGCCAGCTCGTTCGTGAACGGGATGACGCAGAACGCGTCCGCCCCCGCCTCCTCGACCAGGTCGGCCCGGCGTTCGAGGGTGGTCAGCGCCGCCGGGTGCGAGCCGGGGCGGACCAGCTCGGCGGGGTGCGGGTCGAAGGTGACGACGACGCTGCGCAGGCCGCGCTCCCGGCCCCGGGCGACCGCCCGCTCGATCAGCTGCCGGTGCCCGCGGTGCACGCCGTCGAAGACCCCGATGGTCACGACGCTGCGGCCCCACCCCGACGGCACGGCCTCGAGTCCACGCCACCGCTCCACGATCGCCACCCTACGGAACCCGCCTGCTCACGACCCGGCCGGGGCGAGCACCACGACCGGCCTCGCCGCGCCCCCCGCGTCGGCCATGAGCGCCAGCACGCGCCCGTCCGGCGCGAAGACGCCGTAGGTGCCGGTCAGGCCGGCCGCGGGCAGCCGCTTGCCGTGCGAGACGTCCGTCGCGCCGCCGGCGTCGACGTCCCGGCGCGGGAACGCCGTCGCCACCGCTGCGGCGAGGTCGAGCGACAGCCCCGGCGCCGCCTCCAGCTCCGCCAGCGTGCGCGCGTGGGTCAGGTCGAACGGGCCGACGCGGGTGCGCCGCAACGCGGTCAGGTGTCCGCCGACCCCCAGCGCCGCCCCCAGGTCCCGGGCCAACGCCCGCACGTACGTCCCCGACGAGCACTCCACGACCACGTCCAGGTCCGCGCCGCGGCGCTCGCGCAGGGTGAAGTCCGAGACGGTGACCGGCCGCGCCGGGATCTCCACGGTCTCGCCCGCCCGCACCCGCGCGTAGGCCCGCTTCCCGTCGATCTTGATCGCGCTGACCGACGACGGGACCTGCAGGACCTCGCCGGTCAGGTCGGCCATCGCCGCCGCGATCGCCGCATCGGTGACGCCCGACGCCCCGGCGCAGGACACGACCTCGCCCTCGGCGTCGTCCGTGGTCGTCGTGGCGCCGAGGCGGATGGTCGCGGTGTAGCCCTTGGTGTCGAGCGCGAGGTGCCCGAGCAGCTTGGTGCCCCGCTCGACCCCGCACACCAGCACGCCGGTGGCCATCGGGTCGAGGGTGCCGGCGTGGCCGACCTTCCGGGTGCGCAGGATGCGCCGCAGCCGGGAGACGACGTCGTGGGAGGTCATCCCGCCGGGCTTGTCCACGATCACCAGCCCGGGTCCGGGCGCGGACACGGAGCCTGCGGAGTCGTCCCTGGGCACGAGCGGCGACCCTACCTGCCGAGCCGGTACCCGACGCCGCGTGCCGTGACGATCACCTCCGGCCGGCCCAGCTTGGACCGCACCAGCGCCACGTGCGCCTCCAGGGTGCGGCGCGCGGAGGAGTCGGTGGTCCCCCACACCTCGTCGAGCAGCTCGTCGCGCGCGACGACGGCGCCCTCGCGGCGGGCGAGCGCCGCGAGCAGGTCGAACTCCTTGCGCGCCAAGGCGATCTCGGCACCGGCGACGGTGACCGCGCGGCGGGCGAGGTCGATCTCGACGTCCCCGGCCACGACGGCGGGCGCCACCCCGAGGCCGCGGGTGCGGCGCAGCACGGCGTCGATCCGGGCCAGCAGCTCCTCGACGAGGAACGGCTTGACGATGTAGTCGTCCGCGCCGTTGCGCAGCCCGCTGACCCGGGCCTCCACCGCCCCGCGGCCGGTCACGGCGAGGATCGGCACCCGCGAGACCTCCCGGATGCCGCGGCACACCCCGATCCCGTCCCGGTCGGGCAGCCCCATGTCGAGGAGCACGACGTCCGGTTCGGACTCGCGCACCGCCGCGAGCGCCGCGGCCCCGCTGGTCACGTGCCGCACGCGGAAACCCGCGGCGCCGAGGGCCTTCGCCACCGCGCCGCCGAGGACGGTGTCGTCCTCGACCAGAAGTGCTCTCACCCGGATTGCCCCGTCCCGCGGAACCTCAAGCCCGGCCCAATTATGACCGCCTACGCCCTGACTCGGCGCCGGTCGCGTTCCTAGCGTGCTCCCCCGTACCGGACGTCGAGGAGGACGACACGTGACATCAACCGAAGCCGCACCTCGCAGGCGCTTCTTCACCCAGCTCTGGTTCTGGGTCATCGTCGGCATCGTCCTCGGCGTGGTGTTCGGGCTCGTGGCGCCCGACGCCGCCAAGGGCGCCAAGTGGCTCGCCGACGGCTTCATCCAGATGATCAAGGTGATCGTGGCGCCGGTCATCTTCTGCACCGTCGTCGTGGGCATCGCCTCGATCGGCAACCTGGCCCGGGCCGGCGGCCTCGCACTCAAGGCGCTGTTCTACTTCCTGGTCGCGACGGTCGTCGCCCTGACCCTCGGCCTGGTCGCCGCGAACGTCTTCGCGCCGGGTTCCGGCTTCCAGGGCCGGCCGTCGGAGTCCGCGCTGGCCTCCGCCGCGGGACAGATCGACAAGGGCGGCCAGGACACCGGGCTCACCGGCTTCATCCTCGACGACCTGCTCCCGACCAGCTTCCTGGGCCCGTTCGTCGAGAACGAGGTCCTGCGCGTCCTGGTGCTGGCGATCCTCACCGCCTGCTCCGTGTCGCTGCTGGCCGCGCCGCTGCGCACGCGGGTCGTCGGCTCGATCGAGACGATCGCCAAGGTCGTCTTCGGCATCATCACGCTGATCATGTGGGCCGCGCCGGTCGCCGCGTTCGGCGGCATGGCCTACACCGTCGCCCAGTTCGGCGCGTCGTCGCTGACCAACCTCGTCACGCTGATGGGCGTCTTCTGGGGGACCTGCGCGTTCTTCGTCGTGGCGGTGCTCGGGCTCGTGTCCTGGTGGGCCGGGTTCAACATCCTCAAGGTCATCCGGCTGATCAAGGACGAGCTGCTGATCATCGTCGGCACCTCGTCGTCGGAGTCCGTGCTGCCGCGCCTGCTGACCAAGCTGGAGGCGGCGGGCGCGTCGAAGCAGACCGTCGGCCTGGTCATCCCGACCGGCTACTCGTTCAACCTCGACGGCACCTGCATCTACCTCACCCTGGGTGCGCTGTTCATCATCCAGGCGGGCAACGAGTCCCTGCCGATCGCCCTGCAGATCGGCCTCGCCCTGCTCATGGTCCTGACGTCGAAGGGCGCCGCGGGCATCACCGGCGCCGGTCTGGTCACGCTGGCCGCGTCGCTGCAGGCCTTCGGCGGCGAGTTCTTCTCGGCGGAGGCGATCGCCGTCGGCATCGCGCTGATCATCGGCATCGACCGCGTGATGAGCGAGGGCCGCGCGCTGACCAACTGCATCGGCAACGTCGTGGCGACCCTGGTCATCGCCCGCTGGAACGGCGAGCTCGACCGCGAGCGGCTCAAGGCGGTGCTCGACGACCCGTCGCTGGTCGACGAGGCCATGGAGCTGGAGCACGGCTCGCGGGCCGAGGAGGACGAGTCCGCGAAGGAGCTCGCGGCGGTCGGCGCCGGCGGCTACGAGGTCGCCACCGAGCGCACCGGCCGGGTCACCGGCACCGGCACGACCCTGCCGCCCACCGGATTGACCGAGGAGAGCAGCGCGACCCACGAGACCGTCCGGTAGCACAATCGCCGGCGTGTCCCCCCGACCCCGCCGCGGTTCCCGCCTCGTCAGCCGGCTGCTCCTGCTGCAGCTCGTGACGGTGCTGGTGACCGTCGGCGGGGTCGCGGCGCTGGGGGTGTTGGGGGCCCGCGAGCTCGAGTCCGCCGCGGCGGCCCGGCTCACCCTGGCGACCGCGCAGTCCGTGGCGGGCGACCCGGCCGTGGTGGCGGCGGTGGCGGGCGGGGGCGATCCGGTCGTCGTCTCCCGGACCCTGCAGCCCCTGGCCGAGCGGGTGCGGGTCGCGACCGGCACCGCCTTCGTCGTGATCATGACGCCCGACGGCGTGCGGTACAGCCACGCCGAGCCGGACCGCATCGGTGGGGTGTACGTCGGCTCGATCGCCGAGGCCCGCGCCGGTCGCGCCCACACCGAGGACTACCCCGGCACCCTCGGGCCGTCCGTCCGCACCGTGGTCCCGGTGAGGGACCGGGGCCAGGTCGTCGGGTTGGTGTCGGTGGGCGTCCTGGAGACCCGGATCAGCGCGCTGGTGGCGCGCGAGCTGCCGTGGATCCTCACCGTGGCCGCGGCGGCGGTGGCGCTCGGGGCGTTCCTCGCCTGGCTGCTGGCCCGGCGCGTGCGGCGGCAGACCCTCGGCCTGGAGCCCGAGGAGATCGCCGCGGCCTACACCCACCACGACGCCGTCCTGCGGGCCGTCCGCGAGGGCCTGATGGTGCTCGACCGGGACGGCCGGGTCGTGGTGCTCAACGCCGAGGCGCGTCGGTTGCTCGGCTTCACCGCCGACGAGCCGGTGGAGGGACGACGGTTGGTGGAACTGGGCGTGGACCCCGCGCTGCGGGCGGTCACGCGCCTGGCCACCGGCGGCGTCGAGGACGTGCGCGACACCCTCACGCTCGCGGGCGAGCGCGTCCTGCTGCTCTCCCGCACCGCGGCCGGGCCGCGCGCCGGTGACGGCACCCGCGTCGTCACCCTGCGGGACCGCACGGAGCTGTCGGGGGTGCTGCGCGAGCGTGACGCAGCGCGGGACCGGGCGCGGGCGCTCGCCGGGCAGGCCCACGAGTTCGCCAACCGGATGCAGACCGTGCTCACCCTCGTGCAGCTCGGCGACACCGACGACGCGCTGCGGGCCGGCACCGCGGCCGTCTACCGGGCGCGCGGCCCGGTGCTCGACACCGTGCACGACCCGGTGCTGGCCGCGCTGCTCACCGACAAGGCGTGGACCGCGAGCGAGCGCGGGATCGCCTTCACCGTGCACGACGAGACCGAGGACCCCGTCCCGCTCGGCCCGGACGACCTCGTCTCGCTCGTCGGCAACCTCGTCGACAACGCCCTCGACGCCGCGGAGGGCTCCCCGGACCCGTGGGTCGAGGTGCACCTCACCGACGGTGTGCTCGAGGTCGCCGACTCGGGGCCGGGCATCCCGCCCGAGGCCGCCGACGACGTCTTCGAGCACGGGTTCTCCACCAAGGAGGCCCGGCCGGACCGACCGCGCGGGATCGGGCTGGCGCTGGTCGCGCGGATCGTGCGCCGGCTCGGCGGGTCGGTCGAGGTGGTGCCGCGCGCGCCCGGGACGCTCTTCCGGGTCAGCCTGCCTGCGGGTTCTCCGCCGGACCCAGCACCGCGCCCGGCACCGCCCACCGTCCCGACCGCGTCCGCAGGCCCACCGCCACGAACCTGATCAGCATGAACACCGACAGGCCGGTCCAGATCCCGACCAGCCCCCAGCCCGCCACGAGCGAGATCCAGATCAGCGGGAGGAAGCCGCCGAGGGCCGCGAGCAGGGTCGTCGTCCGCAGGAACGCGGCGTCGCCGGCCCCGAGCAGCACGCCGTCGATCGCGAAGACCACGCCCGCCACGGGCTGCAGCGCGACGAAGAACCACCACGCCTGCGGGATCGTGTCCAGGGTGGCCGCGTCGCCGGTGAACAGGCCGGGGAGCACCGGGTAGAGCGCGGCGAACACGCCCGCGAACACCACGCCGAGGATCAGCCCGTACCGGATCACCTGGGCCGCCACGCCCTTCGCGTGCTCGGCCCCGCCCCCGCCCAGCGCGGCGCCGACGAGGGCCTGGGCGGCGATGGCGACGGCGTCGAGGACGAGGGCCTGGAAGTTCCACAGCTGCAGGACGACCTGGTGCGCGGCCACCGCCGACGCCCCGAACCGCGCCGCCACCGCCGTGGCCGACAGGAAGCAGATCTGGAAGCCCGCGGTGCGCAGGATCAGGTCGCGGCCCATCGACAGCTGCGCGCGGATCAGTGCGAGGTGCGGGAGGAGCGACACCTCCGGGTGCGCCTTCTTCTCCCTGCCGAGCGCGACCAGGAACAGCCCCGCGACGACGACCTGCGCCACCACGTTCGCGACGGCGGAACCCTCCAGGCCCCACCCCAGCCCGTGCACCAGCACCGGGCAGAGCACGGCGGACAGGCCGTTGCCGGCGAGGACGTAGCGCAGCGGGCGGGCGGTGTCCTGCACGCCGCGCATCCAGCCGTTCCCGGCGAGCGTGACGAGGATCAGCGGCGCCCCGAACAGCGCGATCCGCAGCCAGCTCACGGCGGCGTCGGCGACCGCGCCGCCGTCGCCGAGCGCGTCCGCGACCGGCCGCGCCACGAGCTGGCCGACGCCGAGCACCAGCAGCCCGACGGCGAGCGCCACCCAGGTGGCCTGCACCCCCTCGACGACCGCCTCGGGCCGCCGGCCCGCCCCGTGCAGCCGGGCCGAGCGCGCGGTGGTGCCGTACGACAGGAAGTTCAGCGCCGTGGTGACCTGCGCGAACAGCACGCCCGCGACGGCCAGCCCGGCGAGCGGGACCGCGCCCAGCCGCCCGACGACGGCGGTGTCGACCAGCACGTAGAGCGGCTCCGCGGCCAGCACGGGCAACGCCTGCGCCGCGAGTCGGAGGACCTGCCGGGCGGGCACCCCCTCGTGATCGGGCGAACTCACCCGGCCATGGTTCCACAGCGCACTCGAACGGCCTCCGGGCAGGCGTTATGGATCCATACTGCTGCCGGGCCGCCCTCTGAACCGCGTCATGGATCCATACTGCGCTCGAGCGGGCCTCGGGAGCCGCGTGAGGGGGCGTGTCGGCTCTACCCTCCCGCGAGGGCGGTGCCCCGCCCTCCTGGCCGTGGGCCCAGCTCCTGGGCCGGCTCGGCCGGGCCGAGGCGCTCACCGTGCCCGACGGCGACGCCGAGCTGGCCCGCTTCCTCGTGTTCGACGCCGTCGGCGCGGCCCTGCGCGCGGCCGCGCCCGTCCTGCTCGTCCTCGACGACCTGCTGTGGGCGGACCCGGACTCGTTGCGCCTGCTCGCGGCGCTCCGGGCGCACGTGGGTGAGGCGCCCGTCCTGGTGCTGGGCACCTACCGGGACACCGAACCGGGCGGGATGGCCGCGGTGGCCGTCGACCGGCGGATCGTGCTGTCCGGGCCGGCCGCCGCCGACCTCGGTGCGGCCCTACGGGCGGCCACCGGCGAACGGGTCGACGACGCGGGGGCCGCGACCGCCCGGACGCCGGTCGGCAGGGCGGTGACCGCGAGCCGGTCCCCTCTGGTACCGCCCTCAGGTGTGGGGGCGGCGGCAGACGTAGGCGTAGGCCGGGGGGAGGTTGCGCCAGATCGTCCGGCTGACCACCACCTCGTCGAACACCTCGTCCAGCAGGCGGCGGAACCGCCGGGCCGTCGTCATCGGCGCGGTGTGGGTGTAGGCGAAGGTCGCGAAGGCCCCGGCCGGACCGATCGCCGTGGCGACCTGCTCGAGGATGGCGCGCTGGGTGGCGACGCCGAACAGCGACCACGGCAGCCCGCTCACCACCGCGTCGACGACGGGCACGGAGCGGGCGGCGAGCAGCCCGGTCAGGTGCTCGGCGTCGCCGTCGACGACCTCCATGTCCGGGCGGGTGCGGCGCAGGAACGCCGCGAGGCGGGGGTCGAGCTCCACGGCCAGGTGGCGGGCGCCGGCCGGCAACCGGCCGGCGATCGCGGCGGACACCGAGCCGGTGCCGGGCCCCAGCTCGACGACGGTGGGTGCGCCGTGCGTGGGGACCACCGAGGCCAGCAGGTCGGCCAGCCTCGGCGAGCTCGGCGCCACGGCGCCGATCTGTCCCGGGCTGCGCACGGCCGCGGCCAGGAAGGCCCGCCGCGGCCCGACGGCGGACGGCGGTGCGGGGCAGGTCGGGATGCTCCCGGCCACGCCACCCGAACGGGTGGACGGGGCGGGGAGGGCGGGCTCAGCGGTCAAGTCGTCCTCCTCGTCGCGCCCGAGGGTACGCACCCGACCCTGTGACGGAGGTGAACGTGAGGGGTCAGATTCGTCCGGATCGTCCACCGGCCGCCACGGCGCCGAGGATCGCGGCCAGGATCTCCTCGCGGCGGCCGTCGCGGGTGAACCCGGCGGCACGCGGGTGTCCGCCGCCGCCGAGCCCGACGGCGATCGCGGCGACGTCGACCGCGCCCCTCGAGCGCAGCGAGACCGTCCAGCGGGCCTCCCCCACCTGCTTGAGCACCGCGGTGACCTCGGCCTCGACGGCGGTCCGGACGTGATCGACCACGCTCTCGACCTCCTCGGGCCGGAAGCGCCGGACGACGTCCAGCGGCACCGTGGCGTGCACCGTGGCCCGGCCCGCCGGCACCCCCGGCTCCAGCTCGGCGCGGGCGAGGATCCCGCCGAGCGCGCCCAGCCAGGCGAAGGGGTGCGAGTCGACGAGCCCGCGCATCAGCGGCTCGACCTCGACCCCCGACTCGACCAGCTCGGCGGCCAGCCGGTGCGGCCCCGGGCCGCCGATCCGGAAGCCGACGGTGTCGGTGGCCAGCCCGGCGTAGAGGCACCGGCCGATCAGGGGGTCGAGCGGGGTGCCGAGCTCGGCGAGGATGCGGCGGACCAGCATCACCGTCGCCTCGGCGCGGGGGTCCAGCACACGGACGGTGCCGAACCCGGGGTTCGAGGCGTGGTGGTCGACGAGGATGGAGCGGCCCGCGGCGTCGATCCGCCCGGCGAGCACGCCCAGGCGGCGCTGGTCGGCGGTGTCGCAGGCGACGACCACCTCCGGCGCCTCCGGCACGGCCGAGGCCGGGACCAGCAGGCCCTCGGTGTCGAGGGCGCGCAGGGACTCGGGTGCGGACTCGTCGCCGTCCTGGACACCGAAGGAGACCCGCACGGAGGTCCCGCGCCGGTGCAGCGCCAGGCCGAGCGCGAGGGCACTGCCCAGGCTGTCGGCGTCGGGTGAGACGTGCCCGAGGAGGACGACCTCCTCGGCCCCGCGGAGCACGGCGGCGGCGTCGGCCACCGCCCGGGCGACCGTGCGCCCGATCGCGGCGTCGGCGTCGTCCCGGTCGTCCGGGCCCAGGGCCGCGAACCGGGGGTGCGCGGTCACCGGGTGCTCACTCGTCCCCGAAGGCTGCGGAGCGGTCCTGCTCGCGCGGCGCCCGGTAGGGGTCGGCCTCGCCGGCGGGCCGGGCGCCGGCCGCCAGCCGGGCCACCTCGGCGTCGGACGCGCGGGTCCGGGCGAGCAGCTCCTCCATCCGGCGGGCCTCGTCCGGGACCTCGTCGGCGACGAAGGACAGGCTCGGGGTGTGCCGCACGCCGGTCTGCCGGCCCACCATCGTGCGCAGCACGCCCTTCGCGCTCTCGAGCGCGGCGGCGGCACCGGCGGTGTCGGGCGCCTCGTCGACCGTGCGGCCGAGCACCGTGTAGTACACGGTCGCCTCGCGCAGGTCACCGGTGACCCGGGTGTCGGTGATGGTCACCATCGCCAGCCGAGGGTCCTTCACCTCGTGCTCCAGCGCCCCGGCGACGATCTGCGAGATCCGCTTCGCCAGCCGACGGGCGCGGGCCTGGTCCACCATGACGCGCTCCTCCCTGCGGCTCCGCCGCCGTGCGCGGGCGGCGGTGCCGGAGCACCACCGAGCGCGCACGGGCGGCGGAGCTGCTAGTCCTCCGGTCCCAGCATCCGGTGCCGGGCCGACAGCAGTTCCAGCTCGGGACGGGCGGCGACGAGCCGCTCGCAGGAGTCGAGCACCTCGGTCACGTGGCCGGGATCCGCGGCCACGCACGACACCCCGATCAGGGCCCGTCGATGCAGATCCAGGTGCCCCGCCTCGGCGACGGACACCGCGAAGCGCCTCCGCAGCTCGGCCACCACGGGCCGGACCGCGGAGCGCTTCTGCTTGAGCGAGTGGACGTCCCCGAGCAGGACGTCCAGCTCCAGTGCTCCCACGTACATGCTCGAAGGACAGCCGTGTCCGAACGCCGGGGACGGCCCGCGACCGCAGGCCGACCCCGGCGCACCGGGGCCGCTAGGCCCGAGGCTTCTCCCGCATCTCGAAGGTCTCGATGACGTCGTCGACCTTGATGTCGCTGTACGTGCCCAGGGTCAGACCGCACTCGAAGCCCTCGCGGACCTCGACCACGTCGTCCTTGAACCGGCGCAGCGAGCTGATCGGCAGGTTCTCCGCGATGACCACCGAGTCCCGCAGCAGCCGCCCGCGGGCGTTGCGGCGGATCTCGCCGTTCATCACGAGGCAACCGGCGATCGTGCCGAACTTGGAGGACTTGAAGACCTCGCGGACCTCCGCCCGGCCGAGCTCGACCTCCTCGTACTCCGGCTTGAGCATGCCCTTCAGGGCCTGCTCGATCTCCTCGATCGCCTGGTAGATCACCGAGTAGTAGCGGATCTCCACGCCCTCGCGGTTGGCCAGCTCCGTGGCCTTGCCCTCGGCACGGACGTTGAAGCCCATGACGATGACGTTGTCCGCGATGGCGAGGTTGATGTCGCCCTCGGTGATGCCACCGACGCCGCGGTGGATCACCCGCAGGTCGACGTCCTCACCCACGTCCAGCTTCATCAGGGCGTCCTCGAGGGCCTCGACGGTACCCGAGTTGTCACCCTTGATGATCAGGTTGAGGGTGCTGGTCTCCTTCAGCGCGGCGTCGAGGTCCTCGAGCGACACGCGCTTGCGACGGCTGGCCAGCTCGGCGTTGCGCTCCCGCGCCCGCCGCCGGTCCGCGATCTGCCGGGCCACCCGGTCCTCGTCGACGACGAGGAACGTGTCGCCCGCACCCGGGACCGAGGTCAGACCGATGACCTGCACCGGGCGCGACGGGAGCGCCTCGGTGACGTCGTCGCCGTGCTCGTCGACCATCCGCCGGACGCGCCCGGAGGCGTCGCCCGCGACGATCGAGTCGCCGACCCGCAGCGTGCCGCGCTGGACCAGGACGGTCGCCACCGGACCACGACCGCGGTCCAGGTGACCCTCGATCGTGACGCCCTGGGCCTCCATGTTCGGGTTGGCCCGCAGGTCCAGCGCCGCGTCCGCGGTCAGCAGGATCGCCTCGAGCAGCTGCTCGATGTTCGTCCCCTGCTTCGCGGAGATGTCGACGAACATCGTCTCGCCGCCGTACTCCTCCGCGACCAGGTTGTACTCGGTCAGCTGCTGACGGATCTTGGCCGGGTTCGCGCCCTCGACGTCGATCTTGTTCACCGCGACCACGATCGGCACGTCGGCCGCCTGGGCGTGGTTGATCGCCTCGACGGTCTGGGGCATGACGCCGTCGTCGGCCGCGACCACGATCACCGCGATGTCCGTGGACTTCGCCCCGCGGGCACGCATGGCGGTGAACGCCTCGTGCCCCGGGGTGTCGATGAAGGTGATCGGCCGCTCGACGCCCTCGAGCTCCGTCTGGACCTGGTAGGCGCCGATGTGCTGGGTGATCCCGCCGGCCTCGCCCTCGCGGACGTTCGCCTTCCGGATCGTGTCCAGCAGCCGCGTCTTACCGTGGTCGACGTGACCCATGATGGTCACGACCGGCGGCCGGACGACCCAGTCCTCCTCGTCGCCCTCGTCGCCGAAGGAGATGTCGAAGCTGTCGAGCAGCTCGCGGTCCTCCTCCTCCGGGCTGACGACCTGGACGGTGTAGTTCATCTCGGTGCCGAGCAGCTCGAGCACCTCGTCCGCCACCGACGCCGTGGCCGTGACCATCTCGCCGAGGTGGAACAACACCTGCACCAGCGAGGCCGGGTTGGCGTTGATCTTCTCCGCGAAGTCGGTCAGCGACGCGCCGCGCGGCAGCCGGATCGTCTCGCCGTTGCCCTTGGGCAGACGGACGCCGCCCACCGAGGGCGCCTGCATGGAGTCGAACTCCTGGCGCTTCTGCCGCTTCGACTTGCGGCCCTTGCGCGCCGGACCGCCGGGACGCCCGAAGGCACCCGCCGTGCCGCCGCGGCCACGACCGCCGCCGCCACCGGGACGACCGCGGAAGCCGCCGCCCGCCGGGGCGCCGCCGCCACCGGGACCGCCGCCGCCACCGGGGCGGAAGCCGCCGCCGCCGGGACGACCACCGGGGCCGCCGGGACGACCGCCGGGACCACCACGACCGCCGGGACCACCACGCCCACCGGGCGCGGGACGCCCACCCGCCGGGCGGGCCGGCATCATGCCGGGGTTCGGGCGCGGGGGCATGTTGCCCGGGCTCGGGCGCGGACCGCCGCGGCCGGCCTCACCGGACCGCTGCGGGGGCCGCGGGCCGCCGGCACCGGGGCCGGGACGCGGGGCGCCGCCCTGCTGCCCACCCTGGCCGCCACCCTGCTGGCCGCCACCCTGCGAGGGCGGCGGACCGGGGCGCGGCGCGGCCGGGCGCGGCGGGGCGCCGGAACCGACGCCGAACGGGTTGTTGCCGACGCGCGGCTGGCGCGGGCCGGGACGCGGGCCGGCGCTGCGCGGGGGCACGGTGCCGGCACCGGAACCGCCCTGGGCGGCCGCGGGACGCGACTGCTCCGGACGCGGGCCGGGACGCGGGCCCTGACGCTCGCCACCCTGACGCTCGCCACCACCCTGCTGGCCACCCTGACGCTCGCCGCCCTGCGGACCGCCCTGAGCGGGCCGCTGCGGCTGGGCCGGGCCGGGGCGCGGACCGGGGCGGGGACCCGACTGACCCGACTGACCCGGCTGGGCCGGGCGGGCGGGCGCCGCCGGGGACGCCGAGGCGGCCGGGGCCTCCGAAGCAGCCGAGGCGGCCGGGCGCTCCATGGGGGTCTCCGGGCGCTCCGCGGGGGTCTCCGGGCGGGAGGCCGGCGCGGGGCCGGGACGCGGACCCGGCCGCGGGCCGGGACCGGGGATGGGCGCGCCGGAGCGCGACGGGCCGGGGGTCGGCGCGGAACCCTGACCGGGACCCTGGGCGGGTTCGGACGGCCGGGCGCCGGGGCGCGGGCCACCGGGGGCCGACGACTGACCGGGGCGGGGGCGGCTGCCACCGCCGGGGACCCCGCGACGGGGTCCGCCACCGTTGCCGGCCATGGAGTCACGCAGCTTGCGCGCGACGGGGGCCTCGACGGTGGAGGACGGGGACTTCACGTACTCCCCGAGGTCTGCAAGCTTGCTGAGAACCTGCTTGCTGGAAATTCCGAGCTCCTTCGCGAGCTCGTGCACGCGGGCCTTGCCTGCCACTGCTCTCCTCTTCTTGCTCAAGAGAGGCCGGGCGGCAGGTTCCGCTCGACCTCGAACCTAGAGTCGATGCACGTTCATGGTGCGATCTTCACGACTGGCTCATGACGGGTCGACCTTGCTTTCCGTGAGTGACGGAACCGGGACTGTCCCGGCTCCCCCCTGTTGCACCCCATCGGGATCCGCCGCCGCAGCGACACGGTTCCCGTCGAGGTACGACCTGACCGCGGCCACCGACAGCGGCCCCGGGACACGCAGTGCCCGCGGGAACGCCGACCGGCGCTCGGCCCGGTCGAGACACCCCGCGACGGGGTGCACCCAGGCACCCCGGCCGGGGCGGCGACCACGCGGATCCGGGACCAGGGCCCCGTCCACCGCGACGACGCGCAACAGACCGGTGGCCAACTCCCGGGTGCGGCACCCGACACAGGTGCGGACGGGCCCCTGCGCCCGATCGCGGGCCGGGGTCGAGTGTAGCGCGTCCCCCCTCAGCCGACCGACTCCGTCCCCGAGGCGCGCGCCACGGAGGGACCGTCCTCCGGCGTCGCGTCGATCTCCGTCCGGCCGGCCTGCGCGCGGGGGTCCGCGTCGCTGCGGATGTCGATCCGCCAGCCGGTCAGACGTGCTGCGAGCCGCGCGTTCTGCCCCTCCTTGCCGATGGCGAGGGAGAGCTGGAAGTCCGGCACGACCACCCGCGCGGTCCGGGTCCGCGCGTCGACCACCGTGACGGACACCACCTTCGAGGGCGAGAGTGCGTTGCCGACGAACGTCGCCGGGTCGTCCGACCAGTCGATGATGTCGATCTTCTCGTCGTGCAGCTCACTCATGACGTTGCGCACCCGCTGGCCCATCGGGCCGATGCAGGCGCCCTTCGGGTTGACCCCGGGGACCGTGGACCGCACCGCGATCTTCGACCGGTGCCCCGCCTCACGGGCGACGGCGACGATCTCCACCGATCCGTCGACGAGCTCGGGGACCTCCAGCGCGAACAGCTTGCGCACGAGGTTGGGATGCGTGCGGCTCAACGTGATCTGCGTGCCGCGCATTCCCCGGCTCACGCCCACGACGTAGCAGCGGATCCGGTCGCCGTGCTCGTAGCCCTCCCCCGGCACCTGCTCGGTCGGCGGCAGTACGCCCTCGATCTGCCCCAGGGAGACCACGACCACCCCGCGGGCGTTGGCGCGGGCGTCGCGCTGGATCACGCCGGAGACGATCTCGCCCTCCTGGGCGGCGAACTCGCCGTAGGTGCGCTCGTGCTCGGCGTCCCGCAGGCGCTGCACGATGACCTGGCGGGCGGTGGTGGCGGCGATCCGGCCGAAGCCCTCCGGCGTGTCGTCCCACTCGGGGCCCGGCTCGCCGTCCTCGCCGGTCTCGTGCGCCATCACCCGGACCAGCCCGGACTTGCGGTCGATGTCGATCCGCGCGTGCGGCTGGTGTCCCTCGGTGTGTTTGTACGCCGTGAGCAGGGCGGTCTCGATGGCCTCGATGACCGTGTCGAACGGGATCTCCTTCTCCCGCTCGATGGCCCGCAGCGCCGCGATGTCGACGTTCATGCCTGCTCCTCGTTCCCCGGTTCCGCGCGGGCGGCCCCGTCGAGCACCTCGACCTCCGCCTTCGGCGGCGCCTTGAACTCCACCTGCACCACGGCGCGGGTCACGTCCGCGTAGCGCAGCTCCTGCGGGCGCGGCCGCTTCGCGCCCGCCTCCACCACGGTGACCGACTCCGGTCCCGCGTGCCCGACACGCACGTCCGTCGACCCGCCGCCGGCCAGTGTCACCCGGGCCAGCCGCAGGTGCGCCCGGCGCCAGTGCAGGGGCCGGGTGAGGGGCCGGTCGATGCCCGGCGAGGTCACCTCGAGCGTGTACGAGCCCGCGATCAGGTGCTCGTGCCGATCCAGCTCCGCGGCCGCCGAGCGGCTCAGCCGGGCGATCGCGTCGAGCCCGACGGCGGTCTCCTCCGCGTCCTCGGGCACGTCGACGACCACCTTCACGGTGTGCTTGCGCCCGGCGGCCCGGACCTCGACGTCCTCGAGCTCGAACCCGGCGTCGGCGACGACGGGCTCCAGCACACCCCGCAGCGTGCCGGTGAGCTGATCGGGGGCGGGGCTCGGCATGGATCTCCTCACGACGGGCAGGGTGGTAACGGCCGTCCAGACTATCGCGGACGGCCGGAGGGACGGCCGGAGCCATCTCCCCACCCGTGCCCTGCCACCGCGCCGGTGGCTGGCAGGATGCCGGGCTGTGCACCCCGGCCCCCCGCTCCCCCCGGCCGCCGTGCGGCTGAGCCGGCGACGGGTGCTGTCGCTGGGGCTGGCGGCCGGTGGGCTGACGCTCGCCGCCCCCGTGCTCGCCGGGTGCGCGGCCGCATCGTCGGACGACGAGCCGGACCCGCTGATCCCGCTCGTCACCCGCGCCCGCTCGGACGCCGACCTGGTCACCGCCGTGATCACGGCCGATCCGTCGCTGACCGCGCGGCTCGACCCGCTCCGCTCGGCCCGCACCGACCACGCCGCCGCGCTGGAGCAGGAGATCGCCCGGGTCGCCGGGACCACCACGGCCGTCCCCGCACCCGCGCCGGCGACCCCGCTGACGGGCGCCGACCTCGACGCCGTGCGCCGGGCCGTCGCCGACGCCGCACGCGAGGCCGCCGGGCTGGTGAGCAGCGTCCCGACGGCGCGCGCCGGGCTGGTCGGCTCGGTCGCGGCCTGCTGCGCGGCCTACACCGCGGTGCTGGGGGCGGCGCGGACCCCATGAGCGTCCCGATCGATGACGAGGCGGTGGACGCGCTGCAGCGCGCCCTGGCCGCCGAGCACGCGGCCCTGTGGTCCGCCACGCTGATCCTCGCGTTCGTGCCCGAGGACCAGGCCGCGGTGGCACGCGAGGACATCGCGGCGCACCGCGCCCTACGCAGCCAGATCGAGCAGACGCTGACGGACGTCGGGGCGCGGCCGGTGTCGGCGCAGCCGGCCTACGACACCCCGGTGCCGGTCACGGACGCGCTGTCCGCCGGGCGGCTCGCCGTCACGGCCGAGGCCGACGCGCTGGCGGCCTGGCGGTCGGTGCTGGAGCACACCACCAACCAGCAGCTGCGGGTCGCGGCGCTCAAGGCGCTCACGGAGGGCACGGTCCGCGCCTCCCGCTGGCGCGCGGCCACCGGCACCGTCCCGACCATCCCCTCCCTCCCCGGCATCGTCCGCTGAGGCCTCCTCCCCCTCGCGAGTCCGCCTGGGCTCCCGCGAGTCGCGCCCTGGGCTCCCGCGAGTCGCGCCCTCCGCTCCCGCGAGTCGCGCCCTCCGCTCCCGCGAGTCGCGCCCTGGGCTCCCGCGAGTCGCGCCCTGGGCTCCCGCGAGTCGCGCTCTGGGGGAATCAGGTGAGGGCGGCGAGGGCGCGGTCGACGTCGTCGTCCGTGCTGTAGAGACCGAAGGAGAGCCGGGCGCCGCCGCCGCGTGCGGTCGCGACGATCCCCGCGGCGGCGAGCCGGCGCGCGGCGTCGGGCACGGACACGTGCACGATCGCCGAGCCCGCGGGCGGGAGCCCGAGGCCCGCGCGGAACCGGTCGGCCAGCCCGGCGCAGTGCGCCCGGACCGCGGCGAGATCGAGTCCGGCGAGCCAGCTCAGGGAGTCCGCGGCGCCGACGTGGCTGTACCAGGCGGGCGAGGTGTCGAGTCCGCGCGCCTCGGCGGCCAGCTTCGGCGGCAGCCCGGTGGTGCTGCCCCACGGATCCTCGGCCGCGTACCAGTTCGCGGCGTGCGGCACGAGGTCGAGGTCCGGGTGCACCGCCATCCAGGCGGCGCCGCGCAGGGCGAAGAGCCACTTGTAGCAGGCGCCCGCGACGGCGTCGGCCCAGCCGAGGTCGAGCGGCATCCAGCCCGCGGCCTGGGTAACGTCCAGAAGCACGCGGGTGCCGGACGCACGGGCGCCGCGCAGGGCGTTGAGGTCGGCGAGCCTGCCGTCGAGGGACTGGGTCACGCTGACCGCGACGACGTCGGCCTCCGGCGCCCGCTCCCCCAGCTCCTCGAGCGGCACCTCGATGACCGTGATGCCGCGGCCCTGCACAGCGAACGGGTAGCTGACGCTGCTGAACTCGCCCCCGGCCACGAGGACCTGCGCGCCGTCGGGGGTCGCGGCGGCGACGAGCCCGACCAGCGCGGACACCGAGCCCCCGACCGCGACCCGGTCGGGGCCGACGCCCACGAGGCGGCCGAAGGCGGCGCGGGCACGGGCCACCACGCCGTCGAAGTCCGTCGCCCGGCCGGTCCCGTATCGCCAGGCGTCGAGGGCACGGTCGACGGCGGCCGCCGTTTCGCGCGGCGGTACCCCCACGCTCGCGGTGTTGAGGTAGCCGTCGGGCACGTCGAAGATCCGTCCGAACGCCTCGCGCACACCCCGACCCTACGGCTGTCCCGTTCCCTCCGTATCGAACAGCGCGACTCGCCGGAGCCCACAACGCGACTCGCCGGAGCCCACAACGCGACTCGCCGGAGCCCACAACGCGACTCGCGGGAGCCCACAGCGCGACTCGCGGGAGCCCGGGTGCTGGGGGTTCTCCTAGGGTCGGGGGCATGCACACCGAGCTGATCGAGGTCAGGACCGGCGGCGAGGAGCGGGTCGTCGACCTGACCTCCCGGATCGCCGACCACCTGCGTTCCGTCGACGCGCGGGAGGGCCTGCTCAACGTGTGGGTGCCGCACGCCACCGCGGGCGTCGCCGTGATCGAGACGGGTGCCGGCAGCGACACCGACCTGCTCACCGCGCTGCGCGACCTCCTCCCCGCCGACGACCGCTGGGCCCACCGCCACGGCAGCCCCGGGCACGGCCGCGACCACGTCCTCCCGGCGATCGTGGCGCCGTCGATGTCGGTCCCGGTGATCGACGGGGAGCTCGCTCTGGGCACCTGGCAGTCGGTGTGCCTGGTGGACACCAACGTGGACAACGCCGTGCGGAGCGTCCGACTCTCCTTCCTCCCCGGCTGAGACGAACCCGGCCCTCGCCCGATCGCGGCGCCCGCCCGTCGGCTCGGCCGTCCGCTCACCGGTGGGACCTCGTGGGCGGGCGGCGTCCGGGGTCCGGGTGTCCCCGTCAGAGCCCACGCACCGTGCGGACGGCGGCGCCGATCCCGGTGGCGGGGCGCAGCTCCCGGAGCCGCCGGACGGCGGCGAGCTCGCCCTCGCACAGGGCGACCCGGCGCAGCTCCTCGACCTCGTCCGCGGTGAGCTCGACGGGCAGGTGCCCGACGGTGAGGCGGCGGATCGGGCCCACCATCAGCAGCGCGGCCGCGGCGACCACGGCGGCCGCGGTCGGAGCGCCCTTCAGCAGCAGGACGAGCGCGGCGAGCAGGGCGACCACCGGGATCGCCCACAGCACCCAGGGCATCCGCCGGCGCAACACGCCCCTCGCGTCCACGTGGGGAAGGAGACCACACCCGACGACCCGTCACCATGATCGAGAGCGGGCGGCGGCTCGGGCCCACGCTAGTCTCCGCGCGTGGACAGACCGAGCGGGTCGGACGAGCCCCGCGAGCGCACGGACGTCCCGGAACCCGGTGCGAGCCCGGAACCCGGGGAGGACGCCGCGACGGGCGCCGACGGCGACGCCACCACGATCGTCCCTGCCGAGCGGGCCGCTCCGCCCAGCGAGACCGGTGCCACGCAGACCGACCTCCCGACGACGAACCGGACCCCGGGCCGCACCGGTTCCCCTCCCGGCATCGCCGCCCCCTACGGTGGTCCCGTCCCCGGCGGCGCCACCCCCGGCACCGGCTTCCCCGCGCCCACACCCCCGAGCGGGTCCGACGCCCCGCACTACCCCGGGCAGCGCTATCCCGCCGTGCCCGGGCGGGCGGGCGAGCCCGAGATCCCCGCCGAGCAGCCCTGGGGAGTGCCGCCCCCGTACGCCGCCCCGGGGCCCTCCTGGGCCCCGCCGCCCGGGCAACCGCGGGAGCAGCGCACCGGCCGCTGGATCGCCGGCCTGTCCACGGTGATCCTGCTGACCCTCGCCGCGATCGGCGGCGGCGCGTGGTTCCTCGTCACCGCCCTGTCCGGACCGAGCGTCCCGGCGGGCTACCAGCCGATCACCACGCCCTACCTGACCTATGCCGTTCCCGGCGACTGGACCCCGCTCGACGGCGTGGCCGCCCGCGGTCTCGGTGTCGCGTTCACCGGCGGCGCCGACGCGCCCGGCTACCTCTGCCGTGGCACTCCCTACAAGCGCGGTACTGCGACCAGCGCGCTCGTCGAGGCGCCGGACGACCCGGCGACGCTCGCCCGGCGCTTCGCCGCCGAGTTCGGCCGGTCCTTCTACACGAGCACCGCGGGCCAGGGTCCGCGCGTCACGCTGAGCGGGCCCCGCACCGTCGAGATCGGGGACGCGACGGGCGCCGTGGTCGAGGCCGTCTCCACCACGCCGCTCGACGACGGCTGCCTCGCCACCCGCGGCCGGACGCTCGTACTGGCCGTACCGGTGCCCGCGGGTGGCACCGCGCTCCTGGTCGCCAACGCCGACACGGTCGGCGGTCCGGCCACCCCACCGCTCGTCCCCCCGTCGACCGTCGAGGACATCCTCGGCACCGCCGCGGTGCCCACCCGGTAACGCCGCCGCGCACCCGCCCGAGATCGCCGGGTGGACGACGGTCCGGACCGGCCGGTCCGGGGCCGCTGCGGATACGGTGACCGCGACCGCGGGGGGTGGAGGGGGCACGGTGCAGGGCACGACGTTCGGCCCCTACACGATCGAGGAACTGCTCGGCCGCGGCGGCATGGGTGAGGTCTACCGCGCCTTCGACACCGAGACCGACCGCGAGGTCGCGCTGAAGGTCCTGCCGCCCGCCCTGGCCGGCGACGCCGAGTACACCGAGCGCTTCCGCCGCGAGTGCCGGGCGGCGGCGCGGCTGCGGGAGCCGCACGTCGTGCCGATCCACCGGTTCGGCGAGATCGAGGGCCGGCTCTACCTCGACATGCGCCTGGTCGAGGGCCCCGACCTCGGGTCCTGGCTGGCCGCGCACGGCCCGCTCTCCCCCGCCGCGGCCGTCGCGGTGGTCTCCCAGATCGCGAGCGCCCTCGACGCCGCGCACGCGGAGGGGATGGTGCACCGGGACGTGAAGCCGTCGAACATCCTGCTCGCCGGGGCCGGCGACGTGGTCGACGCGGGCGCGGTGTTCGCCTACCTGTTCGACTTCGGCATCGCCAGCTCCAGCGCGGCCGGCGAGGGCGGCGAGCAGCTCACCCGCAGCGGGACCGTGCCCGGCTCGGTCGCGTACCTGGCGCCGGAGCGGTTCCACGGCGTACCCGCCGACCCCCGGGTCGACGTCTACGCCCTGGCCTGCGTGCTGCACCAGGCGCTGTCCGGGCGGCAGCCCTTCACCGGTGACCTGCCCACGCTGATGCACGCCCACCTGTCCGTGCCGCCGCCCCCGATCGGACGGCCGGACGTGCCCCCGGCGCTCGAGGAGGTCGTCGCGCGCGGGATGGCCAAGGACCCCGACCAGCGCTTCCCGACGGCCGGGGCGTTGGCCGCCGCGGCACGCACGGCGGTGCGAACCGCGGCCGGCTCGGGGCAGACCGCGCCGCCCGCGCCGATCGGTGAGCCCCGCCCGTCGACGTTCGGCACCGGCGCACCCACCCCCGCCCGGAGCGACCCGCACCAGGTGCCGGCCGGCCCGGGGTCAGGCTGGTCCTCGGCCCCGGACACGAGGGTCGGCCAGGGCCCGTCGCCCCGCACGCGCATCTCACGCGCGGCGATCGCGGCCGTCGTCGCCGGGGTGCTGATCGTCCTCGGCGGCCTGGGCACCGCGACGGTGCTGCTGGTCCGGGGCGACCCGTCCCCGGCCCCCGCCCCGACGGCGGCCCCGGCCCCGGCGACGGCACCGACACCGACACCGACACCGACACCGCAGAGCGTGGCCCCGACCACCGCCCCGGGGTCCGGCGACGCCGCCCTGTTCGCCGACCTCCCGGCCGGGTTCTCCAGGAGCAACTGCACCGCCGAGGCCGGCACCGCGAGCACGATCGGCGCTCTGTCCTACCTCGTGTGCGAGGACGGGCCCGTCGACGGCCCCGACGGCGCCACGTTCACCCGCTACGCCCAGCAGAGCCAGCTCGACGACGGCTTCGACGGCGCCGCACGGGCCGAGAACGTCCCGCTCGTCGAGAACGGCCAGCACTCCGGCTGCAGGACCGGCACCGCCATCGCGACGGGCTACAGCCAGAACGACGAGTTCGCGGGTCGGGTGGGCTGCTACGTCGACACCGCCGGCGGAGCGGCCTACCTGTTCTGGGCGGACTACAAGGCCCTCGCCCTCGGCTACCTGCGCCGCAGCGACGGCGACACGACCGCGCTCTACGACTGGTGGAGCGCCAACGACTTCCGGGCCCCCGGACGTTAGGGGCGTCTGGTGGATCAGCCGACCGGGGAGAGCTCCACCCTCTCCTCGCCGGGCTCTCGGTCGGGCCGGTCGACGCGATGGACGAAGTGGAGGATCCCGGCTCGGACGACGGTGCCGTCCGGACCGGCTCAGCCGCGGACCAGCGCGGCGAGCGCCTCGGCGGCACCTTCGCGCGGGATCTCCGACCGCTCGCCCGTGCGGCGGTCCTTGATCTCGAGCTTCCCCTCGCCCAGCCCCCGCCCCACCACGACGATCGTGGGCACGCCGATCAGCTCGGCGTCGGCGAACTTCACCCCCGGGCTGGCCTTGCGGTCGTCGAGGACCACCTGCAGGCCGGCCGCCTCGAGCTCGGCGGCGACGGCCTCGCCGCCCTCCAGCAGCTCGGCGCTCTTGCCCGCCACGACGACGTGCACGTCGAAGGGGGTCACCTCGCGGGGCCAGATCAGCCCGGACTCGTCGTGGCTCTGCTCGGCGATCACGGCGACCAGCCGTGAGACGCCGATGCCGTAGGAGCCCATGGTGATCCGGACGGGCTTGGAGTCCGGCCCGAGCGCGTCGAGGGCGAAGGCGTCGGCGTACTTGCGGCCGAGCTGGAAGATGTGCCCGATCTCGATGCCGCGCGCGGCCTCCAGCACGCCGGTGCCGTCCGGCGAGGGGTCGCCGGCGCGGACCTCGGCGGCCTCGATGGTGCCGTCCGGCGTGAAGTCCCGGCCGCACACCAGGTCGACGACGTGGTGGTCGGCCTTGTCCGCGCCGGTCACCCACGCCGTGCCGGTCACGATCCGCGGGTCGACCAGGTACTTCACGCCGTTGGTCTGGAGCGCCTCCGGCCCGATGTAGCCCTTGACCAGGAACGGGTTGGCGGCGAAGTCCTTCTCCTCCAGCAGCGCCACCTCGGCCGGCTCCAGCGAGGCCTCCAGCCGCTTCAGGTCGACCTCGCGGTCCCCGGGCACGCCGATCCCCAGCAGCTCCCACTCGGTCGCACCGGGCCGCCTCGTCTTGACCAGCACGTTCTTCAGCGTGTCGGCCGCCGTGAACGTCCGGTCCGTATGGGCGTTCAGGTAGTCGACGAGCGTCTCGATCGTCGGGGTGTCCGGCGTGTGGTGGACGACGGCGGCGGGCTTGTCGTCGACCGGCTGCGCGGGCGGTGCGGGGGTGGTGACGGCCTCGACGTTCGCCGCGAAGCCGCCGGGGCCGCGCACGAAGGTGTCCTCACCGGTCTCCGACTCGGCCAGGAACTCCTCCGACGCCGAGCCGCCCATCGCACCGGAGGTCGCGGCCACGATGACGTACTGCAGGCCGAGCCGCTCGAAGATCCGGATGTAGGCCTCGCGGTGCTTGGCGTAGGACTCCGACAACCCCTCGTCGGACAGGTCGAAGGAGTACGAGTCCTTCATCAGGAACTCGCGGCCACGCAGGATGCCCGCGCGGGGCCGCTCCTCGTCCCGGTACTTGGTCTGGATCTGGTACAGGACGACCGGGTAGTCCTTGTAGGAGGAGAACTCGCCCTTGACCGCGAGGGTGAACAGCTCCTCGTGGGTGGGGCCGAGCAGGTAGTCGCCGCCCTTGCGGTCCTTGAGCCGGAACAGGTTCGGCCCGTACTCGGTCCACCGGTTCGTGGCCTCGTAGGGCTCGCGGGGCAGCAGCGCGGGGAACTGGATCTCCTGGGCGCCCATGGCGTCCATCTCCTCGCGCACGACGTTCTCGATGCGCCGCAGCACCTTCAGCCCGAGCGGCAGCCAGGAGTAGACGCCCGGGGCGACGCGGCGGACGTAACCCGCGCGGACCAGCAGCTTGTGGCTGGGCACCTCCGCGTCGGCCGGGTCCTCGCGGAGGGTGCGGAGGAACAGCGACGACATCCTGGTCAACACGCTGAGCAGGGTACTGAGGGTGTCGTCGGGACCTCATCCCGGTTCCGCCCATCTCAGAGTGAGACCTCCGCGCACCACCCGTCCCGCGTTCTGATGATCCCGTCAGGCCGCGACGACGGCGTCCGGCCCCACCGAGAAGGACGGTGCCCCATGACCGCGACCGCGGAACGCGCTGAGCAGACCGGGCGGAGCGATCGGCCCTCCGCCGAGGAGCTGATCGCCCGCGCCGAGGCCCTCGTCCCGGTTCTGCGCGAGCGCGCGCAACACTGCGAGGAGCTGCGCCGCATCCCCGACGAGACCATGACCGACCTGACCGCGGCAGGCCTGTTCGACCTGGTCGCACCGCGGAGCCTGGGCGGGTACGGCTACGGCATGCGCGAGTTCGGCACGATCACCCGGATCCTCGCGCAGGGCTGCGCCTCCACGGCCTGGGTCTACTCGTTCCTCGTGGTGCACAACGTGTCGCTGGTCCAGGACACCCCGCACCTGCTGCACGGCAAGGCGTTCGCCCCATGCGCGCTGTCCGCGGGCTTCCAGGCCACCCCGTCCGGCACCGCGGTCCCGGTCGAGGGCGGGTGGCGGCTCACCGGGAAGTGGCCCTTCGCCAGCGGCATCATGAACTCCGAGTACTCCCTGCTCATCACGACCGAGGACCGTGGAGCCGGCAGCGAGCCCGCGCTGCTGGGCCTGGTCGTCGACGTCGCGGACGTGACGATCCACGACGTCTGGCACATGTCCGGGATGAAGGGCACCGGTTCCAACACGTTCTCCTGCGAGGATCTCTTCGTCCCCGCAGACCGGCAGTGGACGGTGTTCGGGCAGGAGCCGATCCACCCGCTCGACCACGGCGACGACCGCCCGCTCGAGGGCTTCTCCATGATCCGGATGTTCGACGTGCTGCTGGCGGCCGTCGCGGTCGGCTCCGCCGAGGCCTGCCTGGCCGACTTCACCCAGCGGATCCTGACCCGCACGGTCGGGTTCGGGCTGGGCCCGCAGCGCGAGCACCGCGAGGCCTGGGTGCGTTACGGCGACGCCGTCACCCGGACCCGGGTCGCCCGGTTGGTGTGGGACGAGACCCACCGTGTGGTCACCGAGCTCGCCGACGCCGGTGAGAAGGCGTCGCTGGAGCAGGCATGCCTGCTGCGGATGGCGTCACCGCGCATCTGTCACCTCGCGCGCGAGGCGATCGACACCATGCTCGACGGCGCCGGGTCCAGCGTGAACGAGCTCCGCAGCCCCTTCCAGCGCTACAAGCGGGACGTCGACACCCTCAAGAGCCACTCCTACCTGCACTGGGACGGCGCCGCCGTCACCGCGGGCGCCGCGCTCCTCGGCGTGACCGACGAGCCCGACG